>NZ_JBHUBB010000008.1:0-116602 GCF_042789485.1 Streptomyces sp. NPDC056835 | reverse complement strand
TCGGCGTGGCCGGGTGTGGCTAGTCCCCGGTCGCTTTGCTGCCGTTGTCCCTGGAGAACCCCAGCGCGGGCGGGGTCTCCTCCACGGCCCCGGCCCCACCACCGGCTTATCCGCTTACGGTCGTCCCGCTGCGAGTCGCCGGATCGACGGCGGCCGCACACAAGGGAGATCGGGGGTGTGCTCGTGCGGGTCGGACCGCTTACGTACGGTGGTTGTCCGTATGCGAAGGGCGAGTCCACGCCCCGGTGCGACCGCCGCCGGTTCGCGGCGGGGCCAGGGCGTGTTCCCGGCGCACGCCGGAGTGCGCGCACCGCGTCCGCGCCCGATCCCGGCCGTGCCGGGTCCGGTAACCCGGCCGGGCCGCGCGGACTGCTGGGCAAACGCTTCTTCGGCGCATCGCCGCTGGTTACGGGGTACGACCTAAGGCCGCGCGCGCACGACGAGTCGGCCGGCGCGCACACCGCCGGCGACCACCCGGTCTCCACGGGGGCGTACGCCGGAGCGGGGGAGCGCGATGCCTGACCGAGGCACCCCATGGGCCGGCCCGTCCGGCTGGGGCCGGTGGACGGCCCTCGCGCTCCTTCCCGGCGTCGTCTGTGCCCTCACCCTGCTCGGGCTCGACCACAGCGGCGGACAGTGGCGCCTCGCGATAGGCCTGGCAGGGGCCCTCGCGCTCGCCGGCGCGCTCTCCGCGTGTGCACGCCGGGGACCGCTGCGCGCCGAAGACCGTACCCACCCCGCCGCGAGCCTCTGGGTGTACGGGCTGCTCGCCTATCTGCTGTGCGGCGACGGGCTGCTGGCCGCGCTGGTCAGCGGCGGCCCCGACGGACCGTGGCCCGCGTCCCCGGCGCTGCTCGCCGCGCCGTCCTTCGCCGTCCTCCCCGCCGCCTGGTGCGCCCACCTCTTCTCCGTACGGGCCCGGCGCGCACTCGCGGACAGCCGCGGCCCCGCCGGCTTCGCCGCCGTCGCGCGCCCCCTGCTGGTCACTCTCGTAGGGCTGTTCGCCGCCGCCCTGACCACTCTCTACCTGCTCGCCGCCGCCGTCTTCGGCGAGGAGAACGACGGCGCGACCGGCGCGCACGGCGCACTCGCCCCCACCCCGGGCGGCGCACTCGCCCCCACCCCGGGCGGCGCACTCGCGCCCACCGTCACCCTCGGCACCCTGCTCCTGGTCGCCCGGCTGCTCACGGTCCACGGCTTCCCCACGGCCGCCGCCACCGGACTCGCCACCCCCTGCGCCCTGGAGGTCCTGTCCTGCGCGTCCGTACTGGCGGGCCGCCTGCCCGGCTGTGACGTCCTCGCCGTTCCCGTGCGCGCGGTGGCCGAGGCGTGGGGCGCGGCAGCCGTGCCCGCCCTCGCCTGCGGAGCCGCCGCGCTCGGACTCCTCGCCCATGCCACCGTCGCCCTCTCGCGGGCGTCGGCGCACACCTTGAGCCCTCAGCACCACCTCGTGAAGGAGAAGCCAGAGATGACTCCGCAATCCGCAGCACGGGCCGCAGCATCGGCCCCCGCACCGGCCTGTCGGCACAGAGGGGCCGCGCGATGAGGGTCCTGCTGCTCGGCGCCAACGGTTTCCTCGGCCGCTTCGTGGCCGACCGGCTGCTCGCCGACCCCGCCGTCCACCTCACCGCGCTCGGCCGGGGCGACGACGCCGACGTACGGTTCGATCTCGCGGGCGGCTCCCCCGGAGCCCTCACCCGCTTCCTGGATGCCGTACACCCCGGGGTCATCATCAACTGCGCCGGAGCCACCCGCGGCGGCGCGCGCGAGCTGACCCGGCACAACACGGTCGCCGTCGCCACGGTCTGCGAGGCCCTGCGCCGCAGCCGCTGCGGCGCGCGGCTCGTCCAGCTCGGCTGCGCCTCCGAGTACGGCCCGTCCCAGCACGGCTCGTCGACCGCCGAGGACGCCGTACCACGCCCCGGCGGTCCGTACGGCGTGAGCAAGCTCGCCGCGTCCGAGCTGGTGCTGGGGTCCGGACTCGACGCGATCGTGCTGCGGGTGTTCTCGCCCGTGGGCCCCGGCACCCCCGCGGGCTCCCCGCTCGGCCGGCTCGCCGAGGCGATGCGCCGCGCCATGCAGTCCGGCGACGGTGAGCTGAAACTCGGCGGCCTCGGGGTGCAGCGCGACTTCGTGGACGTACGCGACGTGGCGCGCGCCGTGCACGCCGCCTCGCTCTCCGCCGCCCAGGGCGTCGTCAATATCGGCACCGGACGCGCGGTGAGGCTGCGGGACGCCGCCGCCGTACTGGCGAGGGTCGCGGGGTACGCGGGCGCCCTGCATGAACTGGACCTGCCCCCCGGGCCGATGCGTTCCGGCCACGCCACCATCGGCGCCCCCCGGGGCGAAGCGGGGCCGGAACACCTGGGCGTGGGCCCGTTCCCGTACCCCGACGGCTGCGGCGGCTGGCAGCAGGCCGACGTACGGACCGCCCGTGACCGGCTCGGCTGGCGGCCCCGGATCAATCTGGAGGAGTCACTCGCCGATATCTGGATGGAGGCGGCGTGCCGCATCTGACCAGAACCGGCGGCCGGCTCTCCGCCACCGAGGAGGGCCGGCTCGGTATCGGCGTTCCCGGGTACGCGCATCCGCTGCTCGCACCCGTCGAATGGGCCGAACTGACCCGCCCAGGAACACTGCTGCACTGGGCCGTCCTCAATGTCGCGGACGGCCCCGGTGACCGCCCCGACCCGCACTGTCTGGCGGCGGCGGGCCGGCTCACCAACGCGGGATCCAGGGTGCTCGGCCATCTCGACCTGGCATACGGCGCCCGCCCCGCCGGGGAGCTGGTCTCCGAGGCGCGGCGGTTCTCCGACTGGTACCGCGTCGACGGGTTCTTTCTCGACCGGTGCCCGACGGGCCGCGCCGATCTGCCCGCGACCCGGCGGACGGCGGCGGCCCTCGGCGCGGTGCTCGACGGCGGGTTCCTCGTCCTGGGGCACGGGGTCCATCCGTGCCCCGGATACGCGGAGGTCGCCGACCAGTTGGTGACCTTCCGCGGCGCGTGGGCGGACTACCGCTGGTCGCAGGCGGCGGAGTGGACGGCGGACCACCCGCCGGAGCGCTTCGCCCATCTCGTCCACGGGGTGCCGCGCGGCCATCTGGAGGAGGCGATGCGGATCGCCCGCTGGCAGGGCGCGGGCACGATCTTCTTCACCGACCGCACGGACAGGGCTGACTGTACGGACCCCACCGACCGCACCGACCGCGCCGACAGGGCTGACGAGGTCGCCCCGAGGGCGCGCAACGGGTCATTCGAGACACTGCCCGGCTTCTGGGACGAAATCGTCTCGCGAGTCGGACCGGGTGTCTCGGAATGAGAAGGGCCGTGGCAGTGTTACAGCCAGAACAACCGTACTGATTGACCGACCAACCCCTTTGTTGAGGTCCCTGTGTCGCTGCCACCCCTGGTCGAGCCCGCTGCCGAGCTCACCGTCGACGAGGTCCGCAGGTACTCCCGTCACCTGATCATCCCGGACGTCGGGATGGACGGGCAGAAGCGGCTGAAGAACGCGAAGGTGCTGTGTGTGGGTGCCGGTGGCCTCGGCTCCCCGGCTCTGATGTACCTGGCCGCGGCCGGTGTCGGCACGCTCGGCATCGTGGAGTTCGACGAGGTCGACGAGTCGAACCTGCAGCGTCAGATCATCCACAGCCAGGCCGACATCGGCCGGTCCAAGGCCGCGTCCGCGCGTGACTCCGTCCTCGGAATCAACCCCTATGTGAATGTGATCCTTCACGAAGAGCGGCTTGAGGCCGAGAACGTGATGGACATCTTCTCGCAGTACGACCTGATCGTGGACGGCACGGACAACTTCGCCACCCGCTATCTGGTCAATGACGCCTGCGTGCTGCTGAACAAGCCGTACGTCTGGGGTTCGATCTACCGCTTCGACGGCCAGGCCAGCGTGTTCTGGTCCGAGCACGGCCCCTGCTACCGCTGCCTCTACCCGGAGCCGCCGCCCCCCGGCATGGTTCCCTCCTGCGCCGAGGGCGGCGTACTGGGCGTGCTCTGCGCGTCCATCGGCTCCATCCAGGTCACCGAAGCGATCAAGGTGCTCGCGGGCGTCGGCGAGCCGCTGGTCGGCCGGCTGATGATCTATGACGCCCTGGAGATGCAGTACCGCCAGGTCAAGGTCCGCAAGGACCCCGACTGCGCGGTCTGCGGCGAGAACCCCACCGTCACCGAGCTCATCGACTACGAGGCCTTCTGCGGCGTCGTGTCCGAGGAGGCCCAGGAGGCGGCGGCCGGCTCGACGATCACTCCCAAGCAGCTCAAGGAGTGGATCGACGAGAAGGAGAACATCGAGATCATCGATGTGCGCGAGCCGAACGAGTACGAGATCGTCTCGATCCCCGGCGCCAAGCTGATCCCGAAGAACGAGTTCCTGATGGGCACCGCCCTGGAGAGCCTGCCGCAGGACAAGAAGATCGTTCTGCACTGCAAGACGGGTGTCCGCAGTGCGGAAGTCCTCGCGGTGCTGAAGTCCGCGGGCTTCTCGGACGCGGTGCATGTCGGCGGCGGAGTCATCGGCTGGGTCAACCAGATCGAGCCGGAGAAGCCGGTCTACTGAGCCGGTTCGCTGAGCCGGTCCACCGGGCCGGTCCACCGGGCCGGTCCACCGGGCCGGTCCACCGGGCCGGTTCGGGCCGGTTCGCGGAGACCCGACACAGCGTCGATACGATCGGCATTGATACATACGAGCGAAGGGGGCCGGCTCACACGCGTGGGCCGGCCCCCTTCGTCATGCGGGGCCCGCTACGAACAGCTCTTCCCGGCGTCCGGGACCGTGCCGTGCAGGAAGTAGTCGTCCACCACGCCGGTGATACAGCGATTGCCGGTGGTGTACGCGCCATGGCCCTCGCCCTCGAAGGTGAGCAGGATCCCGACCCCGTCGCCCAGCTCCTCCACCATCCGCCGCGCACCCTCGTACGGCGTCGCCGGATCCCCCTTGCCGCCGACGACCAGGATCGGAGCCGCGCCCGGCGCCGCCACCTCCGGTGTCTCGTGCTCGCCGGCCACCGGCCAGTCGGCACACCAGCCGGCCAGATCCCAGGCCAGATAAGGACCGAAGACCGGTGACACCTTCCGGAAGTCCGCCAGCAGCCGGGACCTGACCTCCGCCGCCGTGACGCGTCCCTTGGTGTCCGCGCAGGAGATGGCGCGCTGCGAGTGCTGCGCCGTGCCGTAGTGGCCCTGTGCGTCGCGGTCGTTGTACGAGTCGGCCAGCCGCAGCAGTCCGCTGCCGTCACCGCCCTCGGCCGCGTCCAGCGCGTCGGTCAGATACGGCCAGTTGTCCTCGCTGTACAGCGAGCTGATGATGCCGGTGAGCGCCAGGCTCTCGGTGAGCCTGCGCCCCGTACCGGTCGACAGGGGCTCGCTGTCGAGCCGGTCGAGCAGCCGCACCACCCGCGCGGTGCCCACCTGCGCGCTCACGCCCCGGCTCTTGTAGTAGTTCTCCAGGGCGCGCTGGAAGCCGAGCGCCTGGTTGCGCGAGTGCCCCACATAGTCGGCCGTCGGATCGACGACCGCGTCCAGGGTGAACCGTCCGACCTTCGCCGGGAACAAGTGGGCGTAGACACCGCCCAGTTCGGTGCCGTAGGAGAAGCCCAGATAGTTGAGCGTGTCGTCACCGAGGACCTGGCGCATCAGATCCATGTCACGGGCCGCGCTTGTGGTGCCGACATGGGGCAGCAGCGGCCCGGAGCGGCGCGCGCATTCCGCGCCGAAGGCCGCGGAGTCATCGAGGAAGGTCTTCTCCTCGGCCGGGGTGTCGGGGGTCGCGTCGACACGGAAGGACTTCTCCGTCTGCCGGTCGTTCCGGCACACCACACCGGAGCTCTCCGCGACCCCGCGCGGGTCGAAGCCGACCAGGTCGTACCGGGTCCCGAGCGTGCTGAACGAGTCGGCGGCGGCGGGGAGCGTGGCCACCCCCGAGCCGCCGGGGCCGCCGAAGTTGAACAGGAGCGAACCGATCCGGCCGGCCCTGTCCTTGGTCTCGGAGCGGACCAGGGCGATCCCGATGGTCTCGCCGCCCGGCGCGCGGTAGTCGAGCGGCGCCCGCATCGTGGCGCACTTCCAGCCGGAGCCGGGGGCCTTCGCCGCGCTGCCCCACGCCTTCCTCGGCGCCTCGCAGCGCTTCCAGTCGAGCCGCTGTCCGGTGAGCGAGGCGGGCAGTACGGGCAGGGAGGCGGGCTCCGTCGCGGCGCCGGCGGCGGTCGGGGCGGATGCCGGGGCCGATGAGGAAGCGGCCGCCTTGGCGTCGGGCGGGGGGTCCTCCGTACCACCCCCGCATCCGGTGACGGTCAGCAGGAATGACACCGTGAGCAGGGCGGATATCCGAGTACGGCGAGACATGGCGCAATTCAATCCGGTCCGGCGGGCGAGGACAACCGAAGGCGACCGGGGACGGCCGGGAACGACCGAGGACGGCCGGGGAGGGCCGGCGGCCCCAGGGGCATGGCCGCCGGTCCGCGCCTCAGCGGCAGACCGTACCCGCGGGCGGCACCTTCCCGTTCAGCAGATAGTCGTTCACCGCGCCCTGGACGCAGGGGTTGCCGCTGTCGTACGAGCCGTGTCCCTGGCCGTGGTACGTGATCTCCGTGCCGACGCCCTTGCCCAGCGCGTTGGCCATCGCCCTCGCGCCCGCGTACGGGGTCGCCGGGTCACCGGTGTTGCCGACGATCAGGATCGGGGCCGAGCCCTTCGCGCTGACATCGGGGGTGGACCACTGCCCCGGTACCGGCCATTTGGTGCAGCTCATCATTCCCCAGCCCAGGAAGTCCCCGAAGACCGGCGACGCCTTGCGGAACTCCGGCAGCTTCGCCTCGGTCTGCGCCACCGTGTAGCGCTCCTTGGAGTCGGCGCAGTTGATGGCCACGTTGGCGGCCTGGAGATTGCTGTATCTGCCGTACTCGTCACGGCCGTTCATCGAGTCGGAGAGCGCGAGCAACAGGGCGCCGCTGCCGCCGTCGGCCTCGTCCAGCCCCTGTTCCAGATACGGCCAGAAGTCCTTGGAGTAGAGCGCCTGGGCGATGCCGTTGGTGGCCTGTGTCTGGGTCAGCTTGCGGGGACCGATGCCCGCGATCGGCTCCTTGCCCAGCCGCGCGAGCAGCTTGGTGATGAACCCCTCGATCTCCTTCGGGGTGGTGCCGGGCAGTACGCAGGTGTCGCCGCGCGCGACGCAGTCCTTCTCGAAGTTGTTCAGGGCGAGCTGGAAGCCCTTCGCCTGGCCGAGCGAGCCCTGCTCGGAGTTCTGGGTCGGGTCGACGACGGCGTCGAAGACCGCCCGGCCGACGGACTTCGGATAGAGATGGGCGTAGACACCTCCCAGCTCGGTGCCGTAGGAGATGCCGAAGTAGTGGAGCTTGCTGTCGCCGAGGACCTGGCGCATCAGCTCCATGTCGCGGGCGGCGTTGGTCGTACCGACATACGGAAGCAGCCTGCCGGAGTTCTTCTCGCAGGCGGCGGCGAAGGTGGCGAGCCCGTTGGTGAAGGTCTTCACCTCGGCGGGGGTGTCGGGGGTGGAGTCCTGGGCGAAGTACGCGTCGAGCTGTCTGTCGTTCTCGCACTTCACGCCGTCGCTGTCGCCGACCCCGCGCGGGTCGAAGCTGACCAGGTCGTAGCGGGCGCGGAGCTTCTCGTAGTCCTGGGCGAAGGACGGCAGTCCGGTGATGCCGGAGCCGCCGGGGCCGCCGAAGTTGAAGATGAGCGAGCCGATGCGCTGCTTCGTGTCGCGGGCCTTGGCCCGGATCAGCGCCAGATCGATCGTGTCGCCGTCCGGCTTGGCGTAGTCGAGCGGCGCCTTCATGAAGGAGCACTCCCACTTGGCGCCGCCGGGCAGCGGGGAGGGCGCCGTACCGCCGCCCTCCGCGACCGACGGGGACTTGCACGCCTTCCACGCCAGCCGCTGGGTCGCCAGATCCTTGGGTCTGTCCGTACTCCGGGTGTTCCCGCCGTGGGAGCTGCCCGGCGCGGAGGTCCCGCTGTTGTCCGAGCATCCCGTGGCGGCCAGCAGGGCGGCGGCGGTGACAGCGGCCAGGGCCGGGGCACGCCGCACGGAGAGGGCGGACAGGGCGGCGGTGGGGGAGTGTGACATGCACCCATCGTGCGCCCCGGCGGCACGGGCCGCTCGGGGCCGCGGTCCATGCGGGTGGCGGCGGACAGGCGCTACTTCGCGAGTCGTCCAGGGCGTGTTTCGAAAGTAGCGCCGTCCGCCCGCAGGGCGGGGCCTGCGGCGTCCGGTGCGTGCGATCGCAAGGCGGAGGATCGTCCGCGTACTGGACGTACGTGGACGACTCCGACAACGCGGCGCGCGTGCCGGGCGTCGCGGGCCAGGCGGGACTTTCGAAACACGCCCTAGAGAGCTCCCTTGCGTGTGAGGTGACTGAAGCTCAGCCAGCCGGGCAGCACGGGCAGCCACAGCGTCAGCAGCCGGTAGAGCAGCACAGCGGGCGCGGCGACCTCCTTCGGCAGCCCGACCGCCAGCAGACCCAGTGTCAGCGCGCCCTCGACCGCGCCCACCCCGCCCGGCGTCGGCGCGGCCGAGCCCAGCGCGTTGCCCGCGAGGAAGACCACCGCGATGCTCGCGTAGCTGAGCTGCTGATTGCCGTTGTCGAACGCCCGGATCGAGGCGTCCAGGCACATCACGAACACACCCGTCAGCAGCAGCATCCCGCCGATGCCGGTGAGCAGCTTCATCGGCCGCTGGAGTACGTCGAGCATGCGCGGCACCACCCCGGCGAACAGGGAGCGCAGCCGCGTCACGAGGAACTTCCGCAGGAACGGGATCGCGGTCACGACCAGCACCAGCACCGCGACCGTCAGCAGACCCGCGATCACCGTCCTGGACGGGGTGAGCGACGTCGACTTCTCCGTACCGGTGAGATAGCCGAAGGAGAGCAGCAGCAGGATGTGCGCGCCGAGCCCGAAGAGCTGCGACGCGCCGACACTGGCGACGGCGAGCCCCGGGCGTACCCCCGCGCGCTGGAGGAATCGCGTGTTCAGGGCCACGCCACCGACCGCCGCGGGCGTGACGATCTTGACGAAGGAGCCGGCGACCTGCGCGACGACCGTACGCCGGAAGGGCACCCGTTCCGGTACGAAGCCCAGCAGGCTCATCGCCGCCGCGACATAACTGAGCGCCGAGAAGGCCACGGCGGCGGCCACCCAGCCCCAGTGCGCCCGGCTGATGACCGTGCCGAAGTCCACCTGCGTGATGGTGGTGAGCAGGAAGTACGCGGCGACGGCCCCGGCGATGAAGCTGAGCAGCGTACGGGGCTTGATCCGCTCCAGCCGGACCGGCTCGACCGGCGCCTGTGGTCGGATCCGCAGCACCTGCTTGCGCATCTGGGAGAGCAGGTCCTCCTCGCGCGCCTCGTCAAGGGCCTCGTCTATGGCCCGCTTCTCCGCCTGCTTCTCCGCGCGCAGGGATCTCCGTACGGCCTTGCGGTCGCCGTCCACGGCGGCGGCCTCCGCCACCTTGGCGCGCTTGTTCGCCTCGGACGCCTGGAGCACCGCCTCGCGCTCGCGCTGCGACCGCTCACGGGCGAGCCGGCGCAGCGTCGCGCGCGTGGAGCGGCTGAGCGCGATCGGCTGGAGGAGCGGCAGACAGTCGGCGATGGCGTCGGGCCCGAGGACCTCGACCGCCGCGGCCACCGAGCGCTCCGCGCCCACCCGCAGCCCCATCGTCGTGAGCAACTGGGCGGTGTCCATCCGCAGCACCAGATCGCCCGCGGCGATCTCGCCGCCGCGCAGCTCGGTGAGGATCACCTTGCCGGAGCGGTCCACCAGCAGCGCGTCGCCGGTGAGCCTGCGGTGCGCGATCCGACGCGACTGGAGCGCCTTGACCTGGCGCCAGGCGCCCCGTACCAGCTCGTCGGTGATCTCCTCGTCCGGCAGCGAGTCCAGCGACCGGCCGCCCAGGTGCTCGTACACGAGCATGACGGCGTCGGGGCCAAGCTCCGAGGTGGCGATCAGCTTGGGGGCGTTGGCCCCGGCGGCGATGGCCGCGTACGCGAGCAGCGCTTCCTGTTCGAGCGCCTGGCGCAGGGAGGGGATGGACCGGCGGGTGGTGATGGAACGCAGTGTCAGCTGCCGCCAGACCCGGTAGAAGAAGCCCTGCGCCTGCTGTTCGCGGTCGACGACGGTGACATCGAGCGGTGGACCGTCCTCCAGGGAGACCAGATAGCGGCGGCCCCGGTCGCCCTGCTCGGCGGAGTCGGCGACATCCTCGGCGCGCATCGCGCTGACCGGACGGAAGCCGACATGGCGCAGACCCGCCATCAGAGTCTGCCCGGTGGGGCGTACGTTGGGCGAGCCGACCGTGTAGAGCGTGCCGTACGCGACGCTCCAGCCGATCAGTACGGTCAGGACGATCGAGAACGGTGTCGTGTAGCCCGCGACCAGCATCGCGAAGGCGTCGAGCAGCAGCACCACCCACAGCACGACCCGCCAGCGGGGTCTGCGTGCCATCCCGACGGCCGTCATGTACGCGATGACGGGCGCCAGATAGCCATGGACGGGATCGGTGAGCCCCGTGCCCGCCTGGGGGCGGGTCAGCGCGTCCTGGATCGACTCCGGGGCGGCTCTGGCGACCCAGAGGTCGATGGCGAGGGTGACGCCGTGCGCCAGGACGGCGGCGAGCACCCCGTCGGCGATCCGCAGTCCGTCACGTTTGATCAGCCGTTCGATCGCGAAGGCGACCGGGACGAGCAGCACGGCGATGCTCGACACCAGGCCGGCCACCTTGACCATCAGGTCGGGTGCCTGGCCCGTGCCCTTGCTGATGTCCTGTTCGAGACCGGAGGTCGTGCCGTGGGCGAAGGCGGAGAGTCCGAGGACGAGGGCGATGGCGAGGACGCCGATGAGCAGACGCAGCAGATCGGAGGGGCGGTGGACGCGGGCCGAGAGCAGCGGCTCGTCGCCGGAGACCCGGTCGGCGCGGGTGGCGCCGGTGTCACAGAGCTCGCCGGGCTCGCCGGTCTCGCCGTCGAGGTCAGGGCCGCGGCCGGTGCCCTGCCCGGATCCTGGACCGGTGCCGGTGCCGGTGCCGGTGCCGGTGCCGATGTCGGTGCCCGTGCCCGTGCCCGTGCCGATGTCGGTGCCTGTGCCGTCCGCGTCCGGGCGTGACTCAGCGCCAGAGGTGGGCGTCGCCGCCGGAGGCCGCACGTCCCGCTCCTCTGTCGAATCCGTCTCTTCTTGATCTCGTATCACCAGTCACCGCCCGGATGATGGTGGCACGAGCCGCTGACAGACGGGGGCATCAGGGTGCATTGCGGGGACCGCGTGCGCGCGAGATGCGTCCCTTTGTGTGCGTACGTACACACGGTGACCGTGCGTACGCGCTCCGGCGCGTGGGGGTGGCGGGGCCGCCGGGCCGGGCGGAGCTGTCGGTGGGGTGCGGCAGGATGGACCGGATGAGGAGCGAGGAGTCCCGGAAGCCGACCGCGCACGCGACCGCTGACACGACCGCTGACACGACCGCCGACACGGCCGTCGATGCGGCGGGCGACGCGGGTGCGGACGCGGCCTACGAGGTGGCGCGGCTGCCCGACTACGCGGAGCGCGTGCTGGATGTGGCCGAGCTGATCCCGCCCGGCCGGGTCATGACCTACGGCGATGTCGCGGAATGGCTCGGTGAGGGCGGACCGCGCCAGGCCGGCCGGGCCATGGCGCTCTACGGCGGCGCCGTGCCGTGGTGGCGCGTGGTCAAGTCCGACGGAGTGCTGCTCGCGGGACACGAGCTGAGCGCGCTGGACCACTACCGCGAGGAGGGCACGCCCCTGCGCGAGGCCGCGCGGAGCGCGGAGGGGCATATGCCACGGCTGGATATGAAACGGGCGCGATGGGGCGGCGCGGACACCGGCGAGGGGGCTCACATATGACAGCTTCCGCCATTCGGGCGTGCGGCGGGCGGACCGCCGCCCCCGCGGCCGCCCGTGAGGATGACGGAGCGGAGCGCATGCGTCCCGGTCTCCTGACGGCGTAGCGTCACCGGCACGCGCCACACGCGCCGCATGCGCCCCGGCCGGGGCACGGGCCACCGTCAGCGCCCCCGGCACCGTCACCACCAGCACCTTCCCCAGGACCGGCGAACCACGTGAGCTCCTCCTCTTCCACCGGGCGTACCCCGCACCGTCGGGTACGGCAGCGGACCCCGGGCGCGTACCGACTGGTGCGTACCCCGCCGGTCCCGGTGGACCCTCCTTGGCTGGACGCAGCGCAGCGCGGGGTGGTTGACCACGAGACCGGACCGTTGCTCGTGCTGGCGGGTCCCGGTACGGGCAAGACCACGACGCTCGTGGAATCGGTCGCCGCGCGGGTCGGCCGGGGCGCCGACCCCGAACGGATCCTGGTGCTGACGTTCAGCCGCAAGGCCGCCGTGGAACTGCGCGACCGGATGGCGGTCAGGCTCGGCGGCAGGCGCGGCCCGCAGGCGACCACCTTCCACTCCTTCTGCTACGCCCTGATCCGCGCCCATCAGGAGGCCGAGCTCTTCACCGAGCCGCTACGGCTGCTCTCCGGTCCCGAGCAGGACGTGGCCGTACGTGATCTCCTCGCGGGCCAGCTCGACCTGGAGCGGGCGGGGCGCGGACGCGTCCGGTGGCCGGACGAACTGAGGGCGTGTCTCACCACGCGCGGCTTCGCCGACGAGGTACGGGCCGTGCTCGCCCGCAGCAGGGAACTGGGCCTCGGCCCCGACGCGCTGGCCGCTTTCGCGCGCCGCACGGGCCGTCCCGACTGGTCGGCCGCGGCGGCCTTCCTGGCCGAATATCTGGACAACCTGGATATGCAGGGGGTGCTCGACTACGCGGAGCTGGTCCACCGGGCGGTGCTGCTCGCGGCCCGCCCGGAGGTCGGGGCGCGGCTGACGGAGCGGTACGACGCGGTGTTCGTCGACGAGTACCAGGACACCGACCCGGCGCAGGTCCGGCTGTTGCGCGCGCTGGCGGGCCGGGGGCGCACGCTGGTCGCCTTCGGCGATCCGGACCAGTCGATCTACGCCTTCCGGGGCGCCGACGTGAACGGCATCCTCGACTTCCCGTACGCCTTCCCGCGGCGGGACGGCCGCCCGGCGCCGGTGAAGGTCCTCACCACCTCCCGGCGCTCCGGTGATCGACTGCTGACGGCGACCCGGCAGTTGACCCGCCGTATGCCGCTTCCCCGGCTGCCCGCGGAGAAGGTACGGGTCCATCGCGAGCCGGCGGCGGTACGCGCGGGCGGCACGGTCGAGACATACACGTTCCCGACGCCGTCGACGGAACTGGACAACATCGCGGACATCCTGCGCCGCGCACATCTGGAGGACGGTGTTCCGTGGCGTGACATGGCGGTACTGGTGCGCGCGGGCGGCCGTACGATCCCGTCGATCCGGCGCGCCCTGACCTCGGCGGGCGTCCCCCTGGAGATCGACGGCGACGATCTTCCCCTTCGCCATGAACCGGCGGTGGCCCCGCTGCTGACGGCGCTGCGAGCGGTGGCGGAGGCGGCGATCCGCCGGCCGGCGCGCGCGGTGGCGGAGGCCGCGCCCGATCCGCAGGCCGACGCCGGGGCCGAGCCCGATTCCGTCGATTCCAATGTTCCCGGCGTTGCCGACGTTCGCGCCGTTGCCGCCGTTCCCGTCGATTCCGCCGCTTCCGCTTCCGTCACCTCCTGGCTCGACGTCGAGACCGCGCTCGCTCTCCTCACCTCTCCCCTCGGCGGTATGGACGCCGCCGATCTGCGCCGGCTCGGGCGGGCGTTGCGCGACGAGGAGCGGGCCGGCGGGAACCGGGTGCCCGCCGCGTCGGACGCGCTGCTCGCGCGGGCGCTCGCCGAACCCGAGCGGCTGGTGGCGCACGACCCCGCGTACGCCCGTGGCGCGCAGCGGCTCGGCGCGCTGCTGCGCAAGGCGCGCGAGCTGCTTGAAGGCGGCGGCACCGCCGAGGAGGCCCTTTGGGAGCTGTGGGACGGCACCCCCTGGCCGGCCCGGCTCGAACGGTCCGCGCTGCGCGGCGGCGCGGGCGGCCGTAACGCCGACCGCGATCTCGACGCCGTGTGCGCCCTCTTCGACGCCGCCGCGCGCGCGGAGGAGCGCACCGGCGGCCGGGGCGCGCTGAACTTCCTGGAGGAGGTCGACGCCCAGGACATCGCCGCCGACACGCTCAGCCACAGGGCCGTACGCCCCGACGCCGTACGGCTGATGACGGCGCACCGCTCGAAGGGGCTCGAATGGCGCCTTGTCGTCGTCGCCGGTGTACAGGAAGGGCTCTGGCCCGACCTGCGGCGGCGCGGCTCCCTCCTGGAGGCGGACAGGATCGGCCGCGACGGACTGGCCGAGCCCCTTTCCCCCGGCGCGCTCCTCATGGAGGAGCGCAGGCTGTTCTACGTGGCCGCGACCCGCGCCCGCGACCGGCTGGTCGTGACCGCCGTCAAGGCCCCGGCCGACGACGGCGACCAGCCCTCCCGCTTCCTCACCGAACTCGGCGTGGAGCCCAGGGACATCACCGGCCGCCCCCGCCGCCCGCTCGCCGTCGCCGCGCTCGTCGCCGAACTGCGCGCCACCACCGTCGACCCGGAGGCGTCCCCGGCGCTCCGTGAGGCCGCCGCCCGCCGACTCGCCAGGCTCGCGGCGCTCAGCGACGAGGACGGCCAGGCGCTCGTCCCGGCCGCGCATCCGCACCGTTGGTGGGGCCTGTACGAGCCGACCCACAGCACGGTCCCGCTGCGCGACCGTGACCAGCCCCTCGCGCTCTCCGGCAGCGCCCTCGACCAACTGGCGAACACCTGCGCGCTCCAGTGGTTCCTGGGACGCGAGGTGAAGGCCGACGCGCCCGCCACCGCCGCCCAGGGGTTCGGCAACGTCGTCCATGTCCTGGCCGACGAGGTGGCGTCCGGCCGTACCCCCGCCGATCTCGACGTCCTGATGGAGCGGCTGGATTCCGTATGGGACGCGCTCGCCTTCGACGCCCCCTGGAAGTCCCAGCAGGAGAAGGCACAGGCGAGGGTCGCGCTCGAACGCTTCCTGCGCTGGCACGTCATGGACCGCGGCCGTACGCCCGCCGCCACGGAGCACGGATTCGACGTCACCCTCGAAGCGGGCGCGTACGAGGTACGCATCCGGGGCTCCATGGACCGTGTCGAGAAGGACGCGGAAGGCCGCGCCTATGTCGTCGACTTCAAGACCGGGAAGCAGGCCCCGACCAAGGACGAGGTCGCCCACCACCCCCAGCTCGCCGTCTATCAGCTGGCGGTACGCGAAGGCGCGCTGGACGAGATCTTCGACGGCCGCCGCCCGGAGCCGGGCGGCGCGGAACTCGTACAGCTGCGCCAGGCCGCGCCCAAGAAGGAGGGCGGCGAGGAACTGCCCAAGGTCCAGGCCCAGGAGCCGCTGGCGGGGGAGTGGGTGGGCGAACTCCTGACGACGGCGGCCGGCCGCGTACTCGACGAACGCTTCACACCCACGACCGGCCAGCACTGCGGCCACTGCGCGTTCCGCGCGTCGTGCAGCGCGCAGCCGGAGGGGCAGCAGGTCGTGGAATGAGGATAAGGTGACAAATTAACTCGTATGGGCGAATGTCTCTGACGTCTGCCCGTTCTGGGGCCGGGTTCACCTGCGGGTGTTCACGGATTCCGCATGGAGACTCATTCCCTTGTCGAAGCTCGCGATCAGCGAATACGGCCGGCCTGCGGCTGCTCTGGTGTCGGTAGCGGAACTGGAAGAGCTGCGTGGCATCCGCGACGAGGTCGATGTCGCGGAACTTGAGGCGCGCAAGGCCGAGCCCACCGGGCCGGGGGTTACGCATGACGAGTTCATGGCCCAACTGGAAGTACCAAGCCACGACTTAGTTCCGCCGATTTCGTCAGGGGGTCGGCCGCGTCGGCTGATCCGACAGCTGGTCGTGCCCACTGTCAGTGGTGCCGGATAGCCTCCCTGAGGTGTCCGTACATCTCACCGATCCCGAGCAGCTCAAGGAGCTTCTGGGGATCCCCTTCACTCCGGAGCAGACGGCCTGCATCACCGCGCCGCCCGCCCCGCAGGTCATCGTGGCCGGAGCCGGTTCCGGCAAGACGACGGTGATGGCCGCCCGGGTGGTGTGGCTGGTGGGCAGTGGACAGGTCGCCCCCGAGCAGGTCCTCGGGCTGACGTTCACCAACAAGGCCGCGGGTGAGCTGTCCGAGCGGGTGCGCAAGGCGCTCGTACGGGCCGGAGTCACCGACCCCGACGCCATCGACCCGGAGAACCCTCCCGGTGAGCCCAGCATCTCCACGTACCACGCCTTCGCGGGCCGGCTGCTCACCGACCACGGCCTGCGGATCGGGCTGGAGCCGACCGCCCGGCTGCTCGCGGACGCCACCCGCTTCCAGCTCGCCGCGCGGGTGCTGCGGGACGCGCCGGGACCGTATCCCGCCCTGACCAAGACACTTCCCGCGCTGGTCAGCGATCTGCTCGCGCTCGATGCCGAGCTGGCCGAACACCTCGTCGGGCCCGCACGGCTCGGCGCGTACGACACCGACCTGCTGCGCACCTTGGAGGGCGCGAGGCTCAGCAACGCCGAGCTGCGCAAGGTCCCAGAGACCGCCGTCGCCCGCGCCGAACTGCTCGAACTGGTCGGGCGCTACCGCGCCGCCAAGCACGCCCGCGATCTCCTCGACTTCGGCGACCAGATCGCCCTCTCCGCCCAACTCGCCACCACCAGACCCGAGGTCGGGGCCCTCCTCCGGGACGAGTTCCGGGTGGTCCTGCTCGATGAGTACCAGGACACCTCGGTCGCGCAGCGGCTCCTGCTCTCCGGGCTCTTCGGCGGCGGAACGGGACACGCGGTCACCGCGGTCGGCGACCCCTGTCAGGCGATCTATGGCTGGCGCGGCGCCTCTGTCGCCAATCTGGACGACTTCCCGGCCCACTTCCCGTACGCCGACGGCCGCCCGGCCGCGCGTTTCTCGCTCAGTGAGAACCGGCGCAGCGGCGGCCGTCTCCTGGACCTCGCCAACGGCCTCGCGGCACCGCTGCGCGCGATGCACGAGGGCGTGGAGGCGCTGCGCCCGGCACCCGGCGCCGAGCGCGACGGCGGGGTGCGCTGCGCGCTGCTGCGTACGCACGCGGAGGAGATCGACTGGCTCGCTGACTCGATCGCCCATCTGGTGCGTACGGGCAAGGAGCCCGCCGAGATCGCCGTGCTGTGCCGTACGGCCGGGGACTTCCCGCAGATCCAGGGCGCCCTGGTGGCCCGTGATGTGCCCGTCGAGGTCGTCGGCCTCTCGGGGCTGCTCCATCTTCCCGAGGTGGCCGATCTCGTGGCGATGTGCGAGGTCCTTCAGGACCCCGGCGCCAACGCCTCCCTCGTACGGCTGCTCACCGGACCTCGCTGGCGCGTCGGCCCGCGCGATCTGGCGCTGCTCGGCCGCCGCGCCAGGCTGCTGGTCCACCGGGGTACGGGCCCCGACGGGGACGACGACCCCGACGCGCGGCTGGCCGCGGCGGTCGAGGGCACCGACCCCGCCGAGGTGATCTCGCTCGCCGACGCCCTGGACACCTTCCTGGAGTCGGCGGGCGCGCCGGAGGACGGACTGCCCTTCTCGGCCGCCGCCCGGGTCCGGTTCGCCCGGCTCGCCACCGAACTGCGTGAGCTGCGCCGGTCGCTCGCGGATCCGCTGATGGACGTCCTGCACCGGGTTCTGGCCACGACCGGACTGGAGGTCGAGCTCTCCGCCTCCCCGCACGCGCTGGCCGCCCGCCGCCGGGAGACGCTGGGCAACTTCCTCGACATCGCCGCGTCGTTCGCCGCGCTGGACGGTGAGGCCGGGCTGCTGGCCTTCCTGGGGTTCCTGCGTACGGCGGCGCAGTACGAGAAGGGCCTGGACAACGCGCTGCCCGGCGGCGAGAACACGGTGAAGGTCCTCACCGCCCACAAGTCCAAGGGCCTGGAGTGGGATGTCGTCGCCGTGCCGGGGCTGGTCGCTGGACAGTTCCCCAACGGCAAGGCGCGCGAGGCATGGACATCCCAGCCGAAGGTCCTCCCGCACGCGCTGCGCGGCGACGCGCCGACCCTGCCGGAGATCACGTCTTGGGACGCGAAGGGGCTCAAGTCCTTCAAGGAGGCCATGAAGGCGCATCAGCACACCGAAGAGCTGCGCCTCGGCTACGTCACCTTCACCCGCCCGCGCTCGCTGCTGCTCGGCTCGGGCCACTGGTGGGGGCCCACGCAGAAGCGCCCGAGGGGGCCATCCGATTTCCTGCACGCGCTGTATGACCACTGCGCGGCGGGCTTCGGCGAGATCGAGGCGTGGGCGGACGAACCGGAGGAGTCGGAGGACAACCCCGCCCTGCGGACGGAGGGCGTCTCCCACGCCTGGCCGCTTCCGTTGGACGGGCCGTCCCTGACCCGTCGGCGCGCGGCGGCGGACACGGTGCTCGCGTATCTGGAGGAGCTGGGGGGCGACGGAGACGGGCCGGGCGGCACCGTCGGCTCGGCCGACTCGCCCGGCCTGCTTGACCCGCCCGGCCCGCCCGGCCCGCCCGGCCCGCCCGGCCCGGCCGACCTGGACGAGCCCGACGAACCGGAGCCGCATGTTCCGGAGCCGTACGATCCGGATCTTGCCGACCCGTTCGACGGCGAGTCGCCGGACGCGGACGGGGATCTGTCCGACTGGGACGCCTGGACGACCGCCCCCACCCCTGCCCCCGCCCCCGCCGCCGTCGACTCCACGGCCGCTGCCCCCGCCGTCTCCGGCGCCGACTCCACAGCTGCCGTCCCCGGCCCCCGGCGGGCCGGGGAGACACCCTCCGACCGTCCCCGCCTCACCCCCGAAGAGATCCGCACCCTCGCCTCCTGGGACCGCGATCTCGACGCTCTCGCCGGTGAGCTGCGCCGCGCCCGCACCACCGTCCGCGATGTCTCCGTACCGCCGTCGCTCTCCGCCTCCCAGCTGCTGCGGCTCGCCGCCGACCCCGACGGCTTCGCCCAGGAGCTGGCCCGGCCCATGCCGCGTCCGCCGCGCCCCGCCGCTCGCAGGGGCACGCGGTTCCACGCCTGGGTGGAGTCGCGGTTCGAGGCGCTGCCGCTCCCGATGCTCGGCCCCGACGAGCTGCCCGGCGGCGAGGACGACGAGCCGGAGATCGCGGACGAACGTGATCTGGCCGCGCTCAAGGAGGCGTTCGAGCTCACGCCGTACGCCCGGCGCACGCCGTACCGCGTGGAGGCATCGTTCCAGCTCACCCTTGCCGGCCGGGTGATCCGGGGCCGTATCGACGCCGTCTACCGCTCTGCCCACGTCGACCCCGAGACCGGCGCGGAGACCTTCACGTACGAGATCGTCGACTGGAAGACCGGTCGCGCCGGGACGGCGGACCCCCTCCAGCTCGCCGTCTACCGGCTGGCCTGGGCCGAGCAGCACGGCCTTCCGCCGGCCGCGGT
Organism: Streptomyces sp. NPDC056835; assembly: GCF_042789485.1. Classification (NCBI taxonomy): domain Bacteria; kingdom Bacillati; phylum Actinomycetota; class Actinomycetes; order Kitasatosporales; family Streptomycetaceae; genus Streptomyces; species Streptomyces sp. NPDC056835. The sequence goes on along the minus strand of NZ_JBHUBB010000008.1, from coordinate 97,207 downwards.
CACGGCGACCTTCCTGTATGTCAGGACAGGGGAGGTCGTCCGCCCCGACCGCCTTCCCGGCCGCCCGGAGCTGGAGCGGCTACTCACCGAGGCCCCGGACGGGACCGCCCCGGAAGGTACGCGCGAGACCCGGGACACACCCACGGAAGAGCGATCCTCACAACCGGCAGACGGGACCGCGCTCTGAGCCCGTTAGGCTCGACATCATGAGCGACACCCCGGACAGCGTCGTCCGTACGTACATCCAGACCCACCGCGCCGCCTTCCTCGCCGACCTCGCCGACTGGCTGCGCATCCCCTCCGTGTCCGCCCACCCCGACCACGACGCTGACGTGCGGCGCAGTGCCGACTGGCTCGCCGCGAAGCTCAAGGAGACCGGGTTCCCCGTCACCGAGATCTGGGACACCCCGGGCGCCCCCGCCGTCTTCGCGGAGTGGCCCTCCGAGGACCCGGACGCCCCGACCGTGCTCGTCTACGGCCACCACGACGTCCAGCCCGCCGCCCGCGAGGACGGCTGGCACACCGACCCCTTCGAGCCGGTCGTACGGGACGGCCGTATGTACGCGCGCGGCGCCGCCGACGACAAGGGGCAGGTGTTCTTCCACACCCTCGGTGTACGCGCGCATCTCGCCGCCACCGGCCGTACCACCCCCGCCGTCCATCTCAAGCTCCTCGTCGAGGGCGAGGAGGAATCGGGCTCCCCGCACTTCCGCGCGCTGGCCGACGAGCGGGCCGGCCGCCTCGCCGCCGATGTCGTGATCGTCTCGGACACGGGCATGTGGTCGGAGGACACCCCGACCGTCTGCACCGGTATGCGCGGGCTCGCCGACTGCGAGATCGAGCTGTACGGCCCCGACCAGGACATCCACTCCGGCTCCTTCGGCGGAGCCGTCCCGAACCCGGCCACCGTCGCCGCCCGGCTCGTCGCGGCCCTGCACGACGAGCACGAGCGCGTCACGGTCCCCGGCTTCTACGACGGGGTGGCCGAGCTGACCGAGGCCGAGCGCGCCCTGATCGCGGAGCTGCCGTTCGACGAGGAGGAGTGGCTGCGTACGGCGAAGTCGCACGGCACCCTCGGCGAGGCGGGCTTCTCCACCCTGGAGCGGGTCTGGGCCCGCCCGACCGCCGAGGTCAACGGCATCGGCGGGGGCTACCAGGGCCCGGGCGGCAAGACGATCATTCCGTCCTCCGCCCAACTGAAGCTCTCGTTCCGGCTGGTCGCGGGCCAGGACCCGGACCGTATCGAGCGGTCCGTACGCGACTGGGCCGAGGCCAGGATCCCGGCCGGCATCCGGCACGAGATCAGCTTCGGCGCGGCCACGCGTCCCTGTCTGACCCCGCTGGACCATCCCGCGCTCCAGTCGGTCGTACGGGCCATGGGCCGCGCCTTCGGCCGGAAGATCCGCTTCACCCGGGAGGGCGGCTCAGGACCGGCCGCCGACCTCCAGGACGTGCTCGGTGCCCCGGTGCTCTTCCTCGGCATCTCCGTACCGTCCGACGGCTGGCACGCGCCGAACGAGAAGGTCGAACTCGACCTGCTCCTCAAAGGTGTGGAGACCACCGCCCACCTCTGGAGCGAGCTGGGCGCCGCGGAACGCGCCCCCGGACGGGACGCCCCCGGACGGGACTTTCGCCGGACGCCCTAGACCCCGCCGCACACTCCGCTGATCAGAAACCCAATCCATCCGGGGGAGTTGGAAGTACCTGTGAGCACCATCAGCAGTGACGCCACCGCACACCGACCCATCGGCCTCACCGCCCCCAGCGGTATCGACCGCGCGGCCCACCACCGTCTCGACGAGGCCTGGCTGGCGGCTGCCTGGAGCCATCCCACGACCCGCGTCTTCGTGGTGTCGGGCGGCCAGGTGCTGATCGACGACACCCCTGACGGGCGTACCGAACTGGTCATGACCCCGTCCTTCGAGGCGCCCCTCACCGAGACCCACCGCTACTTCCTCGGTACGGACAAGGACGGCGTCCGCTATTTCGCGCTCCAGAAGGACTCGCTCCCGGGACGGATGGACCAGTCGGCGCGGGCCGCGGGGCTGCGCGAGGCCGGGATGCTGCTCTCCCCGCGCGACGCGGGCCTGATGGTGCACGCGGTGGCGCTGGAGAACTGGCAGCGGCTGCACCGCTTCTGTTCCCGCTGCGGCGAGCGCACCGTGATCGCGGCGGCCGGCCATATCCGCCGCTGCCAGGCCTGCGGCGCCGAGCACTACCCCCGTACCGACCCCGCCGTGATCATGCTCGTCACCGACGAGGACGACCGCGCGCTGCTGGGCCGCCAGGTCCACTGGCCCGAGGGCCGCTTCTCCACGCTGGCGGGCTTCGTGGAGCCCGGCGAGTCGATCGAGACGTCGGTGGCCCGCGAGGTCTTCGAGGAGGCGGGCGTCACCGTCGGCGAGGTCGAGTACATCGCCAGCCAGCCGTGGCCGTTCCCGTCGAGCCTGATGCTGGGCTTCATGGCCCGCGCCACCTCCTCCGACATCACGGTGGACGGCGAGGAGATCGAGGAGGCGCGCTGGTTCTCCCGGGAGGATCTGCGGACCGCGATCGAGACGGGCGAGATCCTTCCCCCGGTCGGCATCTCGATCGCCGCGCGCCTGGTGGAGCTCTGGTACGGCAAGCCCCTGCCGAAGCCGCTGCCTCAGCCCTGAGCGCCGCCCTTCTGCATAGCGCCGCCCTTCTGTATGGCGTGCGTACAGTGCGCGTACGACAGAGCCCCCGCGGACAGCAGTCCGGCGGGGGCTCGCGTCGCATGAGGCCGCGCCCTCGGAGTCCTCAGACGCCGACCTTCTGCTTGACCTGGGCCAGCGAGGGGTTCGTCAGCGTGGAGCCGTCGGGGAACAGCACGGTCGGCACGGTCTGGTTGCCACCGTTCGCCTTCTCGACGAAGGCCGCCGACTCCGGGTCCTGCTCGATGTTGATCTCGGTGTACGCGATGCCCTCACGGTCCATCTGGCCCTTGAGCCGACGGCAGTATCCGCACCACGTGGTGCTGTACATCGTCACAGTGCCCGGCATGTCTCTCGGCTCCTCTGCCTCGAATTCTCGGACTTTCTCGCTGAATGCGTCGCCCGCACTCTGTCGAACGCGCGTAACCCGGCCACCATTCCCACACGTCTCCCCTACGTCGCGAGGCAATCCGCGCGAGGCAATCCGGGCAACGCCATCTGGGCAAGGCCATCCGCGTAAGGCCATCCACAGGACCGGTCGTACGAACGCATCGGTACGACCGGTGCGGCACCCCTGTGGACAACCGCCGCACCTGTCCCGGGAGACCTGGCAGCATGGCGGGGTGACAGCAGCAACGCACTCCCCACTGTTCCCGCGGGAATCCGACGGCGGCCAGATCGTGCCCCCGCCGCGCGACGCCGACGCGGTGCTCGACGGGCTCGACCCCGAGCAGCGCGAGGTGGCGACGGCCCTGCACGGTCCGGTGTGCGTGCTGGCCGGCGCCGGCACGGGCAAGACGCGCGCGATCACGCACCGGATCGCGTACGGCGTGCGCGCGGGGATCCTCCAGCCCGCCAGCGTGCTGGCCGTCACCTTCACCAATCGCGCCGCGGGCGAGATGCGGGGACGGCTGCGCCAGCTCGGCGCGGGCGGTGTGCAGGCGCGTACGTTCCACTCGGCCGCGCTGCGCCAGCTCCAGTTCTTCTGGCCCAAGGCGGTCGGCGGAGAGCTGCCGCGGCTGCTCGACCGCAAGGTGCAGCTGGTCGCCGAGTCCGCGGCCCGCTGCCGGATCCGGCTCGACCGCAATGAACTGCGCGATGTCACCGGGGAGATCGAGTGGGCGAAGGTCACCCAGACCGTGCCGGCCGACTATCCGGCCGCCGTGGCCAAGTCCTCCCGCGAAGCCCCGCGCGACGCGGCCGAGATCGGCCAGATCTATGGGATGTACGAGCAGCTGAAGCGAGAGCGCTCGGTGATCGACTTCGAGGACGTCCTGCTGCTCACGGTCGGTATCCTCCAGGACCGCCATGACATCGCCGACCAGATCCGCCGTCAGTACCAGCACTTCGTGGTGGACGAGTACCAGGACGTCAGCCCGCTCCAGCAGCGGCTGCTCGACCTGTGGCTGGGGGACAGGGAGAGCCTGTGTGTGGTCGGTGACGCCAGCCAGACCATCTACTCCTTCACCGGCGCCACCCCCGACCATCTGCTGAACTTCCGCACCCGGCATCCGAGCGCCACCGTCGTGAAGCTGGTCCGTGACTACCGCTCCACCCCGCAGGTGGTGCATCTCGCCAACGGCCTGCTCAACCAGGCGCGCGGGCGGGCCGCCGAGCACCGTCTCGAACTGATCTCGCAGCGCGAGCCGGGCCCCGAGCCGGTCCGCACGGAGTACGCGGACGAGCCCACCGAGGCCGAGGGCACCGCCCGCCGCATCCGCGATCTGATCGCCGCGGGCGTCCCGGCCGGCGAGATCGCGGTGCTGTACCGGATCAACGCCCAGTCGGAGGTCTATGAACAGGCCCTCGCCGACGCGGGCGTGCCCTACCAGCTGCGCGGCGCCGAGCGGTTCTTCGAACGCCAGGAGGTACGGGAAGCGGGTGCCGCGCTGCGTGGCGCGGCCCGCTTCGGGGGCAATGACGCCCTGCTCGACGATGTGGTCGAGCTGCCGTCGCAGGTGCGGGCGGTGCTCTCCACGAAGGGCTGGACCACCGAGCCCCCGGCGGGCTCGGGCGCGGTCCGTGACCGCTGGGAGTCGCTGGCCGCCCTCGTCCGGCTCGCCGAGGACTTCGTACGGGCCAAACCGTCGGCGACGCTCGCCGATCTGGTGGCCGAGCTGGACGAGCGCGCGGCCGCGCAGCACGCGCCGACGGTGCAGGGAGTCACGCTCGCCTCGCTGCACGCGGCGAAGGGCCTGGAGTGGGACGCGGTGTTCCTGGTCGGTCTGACCGAGGGCATGATGCCGATCACCTACGCCAAGACCGACGAGCAGATCGAGGAGGAGCGCCGGCTTCTCTATGTCGGTGTCACCCGGGCGCGATCGCATCTCTCCCTCTCCTGGGCGCTCTCCCGCTCTCCCGGCGGCCGGGCCTCCCGGCGGCCCACCCGCTTTCTCAACGGGCTGCGTCCGGGCTCCGTGGCCCCAGGTGCCCGGGGCGCGGGGGCGGGCGCGGGCGGGGCCGTGGAGCGCGCGGGCGCGGCCCGGCGCAAGCGGCGCGGCCCGGTGCTGTGCCGGGTGTGCGGCAAGACGCTCACGGACGCCGGTGAGATGAAGCTGATGCGCTGCGAGGACTGTCCTTCGGACATGGACGAGGCGCTCTACGAGCGGCTGCGCAACTGGCGCGCCGACCAGGCACAGCGGCTGAGCCAGCCCGCCTTTTGCGTGTTCACCGACAAGACGTTGATGGCGATCGCCGAGGCCGTGCCCGCGAGCGCGGGCGACCTGTCCGGGATCGCCGGTGTCGGCAGCCGTAAGCTGGACCGGTTCGGAGCCGATGTACTGGCCATCTGCGCAGGTGAAGAGCGCGCGGAAGCCGATCGGGAGAGCTGAGGCAAACTCGGCCCAAAAATAGTTTGCGCCCGCCCCAGGAATCCCCATAGGTTCTTAACCACGGAAACAACGGCTTCTCCGAAGCCCTGTTACCGTGCTCTACTTGTCCACATACGTGTGACGGGCCTTCGGGCCGGTCCTTGAGACGCCGAGAGGAGGCGATTCCAGTGATCAGCATCAACGCAAGCTTCATCGACACCGCCAAAATGACCGATCTCTCGGTCGTCTCCGTCTGCCCGCTCGGCTTCTCCCGTTCCGAACTCATCGCCAGTGGTCTGTCCGGCGCCTCCGCCGGTCGTCCCGCAGGTCTGTCGGCCCTTCCTGTCCGGAAGCGCGTCGTCGAGATCCTGGACCGCAATGAGCGACCGACCAAGGCACTGGAAGCAGGAGTAGCGGCGGCAGAGGCCAAGGCCTATGCCTTTGCGGCGACCGGTGCCGAAGCAAAGAAGCAGACGCAGCACCACACGATGTGGGCCTTCCGTGGGCTCGAACCCTGGAGTGATCCAGCCTGATTCAGCATCAGGCCGGCGCCTTCAGGGCCGCGGAACCCCACCCGGGATCCGCGGCCCTTCTGTTTGTCCCGAACGGGATAGACGGAGCGAAGGGGCCTCGGGACACGCAACACCCGGTACCAGCCGACACCCGGCCAACAGGCCGGACCGACCAGACGAGGAACGACACCCCGTGCAACTCGAAGCGCACGCCCCGTCCGTACCGCCTTCCGAAGCGATCTCCCCGCCCGTCCCCACGGAGGACTCCACCTTGACCCCGCTTACCGCGCTCACCGCGCTCGACGACGCCATCGAGAACCTCGGCGTTCCCGTTCCCTGCCGTGCCTACGACCCGGAGGTCTTCTTCGCCGAGTCCCCGGCCGATGTCGAGTACGCCAAGGCGCTCTGCCGCACCTGCCCGCTGATCGAGGCCTGCCTCGCCGGCGCCAAGGAGCGGCGTGAGCCGTGGGGTGTCTGGGGTGGGGAGCTCTTCGTCCAGGGCGTCGTGGTTGCCCGCAAGCGGCCTCGTGGCCGTCCGCGCAAGAACCCGGTCTCGGCATGAACGTCTCCGGAACCATCGACCGCCCCCTCACGCACGATCCCCAGAAGCAGGCTCCGATGACCTCTTCCCCGAGCGAGCCGTCAGGCTCCGCCACCCCAGTTGTCACCACCTTGGGCGCGAATGACTCGCGTCAGAACAGGACCCGCGAGATGCAACTCATTCCAGAAGCCCTGGCACGCGCGCATATGAACGAGCGCATGCGGGAAGCCGACGCGGAACGCCGGGCCGTGCGCCTGGTCGCCGCTCGGCGGATGCAGCGCCGCGCCGAGCGCGTATCGATGCGCGCCCGCCGCGCGCTCGCCATGGCCGTCATGCAGTAGGCAACAGCAACAAACAGCAACAGCAACACCTCAGTCAGTCAGCGCCAGTCGCTGTCACTGCGCGGGGGCCGGTCCCGACGGACCGGCCCCCGCGGTGCGTTGTCTTTCCCGCCCGGAGCCTGGTGGGGCTATCGTCGCCACGTGCTCAGTTCTCGCGGGGACGATCCCCGCACACCGGAACAGCCAGATCGCCCCGGACCGCCGGGCGCCGAGCATGTGGTGTGCGCCCGGTGCGGTGCCAAGGACGAGGGCCCGCCCGTCACCTGGAGCTGCTCCGTCGAGCACGGCAGCCGCCAGTACTTCTGCGGCGACTGCTCACGCGTCCACATCAGAGCGATCGAGGGCAGGCTCGACTCCGACCGGTGGTGACAGCGCCTCTTCCTCGTCGCCCGGCTCGGGCAGAAACCCGGGCAGCCATGCCTCCAGCTCTTCCCGGAGCCGTACCGTCGCGCTCAGCTGACAGAGCACACCGATGGTGCTCAGCGTCACACGGTGGATCAGCAGATACGACGGCGGCAGATTCAGCTGCTTGCCCAACTGGTTGGCGGGGGAGCGCGGGTCGGCGATCCGCGCCGCCTGGGCGCGCATCCAGCCGCGGGTGAAGGTGAACTCCTCCACCACCGCGGGCTCGATGATCGGCAGCAGATACTCAAGCACCGCGTCCGGGTCGAGATCGATGGAGTCCTTGACGAACCCCTCGTCCCGCAGCAGCCCGTACACCGCCTGGGCGTCGTCTTCCAGCGCCAGTCTCAGCGCCTCACCGATCGTGTCGGGCAGCCCGCCGGGCAGCCGGTCCACCGTGCCGAAATCGAGTACCCCGAGCCGCAGTTCACCGCTCGGGCTGTCCTCGTCGGCGTCCGCCGCGGGCAGCAGCCGGAAGTTCCCCGGATGCGGATCCGCGTGCAGCAGACCCGTGCGCGCCGGGCCCGAGAAGAGGAACCGCGCCAGCAACTGCCCCGCCCGGTCGCGCTCCTCCGGCGTGCCGTCGGAGATCACCTCCGCCAGCGGTGTCCCGTCGATCCACTCCGTGACCAGCACCTGATCGCCCTGGTGCACCACCTCGGGCACCACCACGTCCGGATCGTCCGCGAACTCCGCCGCGTGCTCCCGCTGCGCCTCGGCCTCCAGGCCGTAGTCCAGCTCCTCGGACACCCGGTCGCGCAGCTCGTTGATCAGTGGCTTGATGTCCATCCCCGGGATGAGTGGCCCTAGCAGCCTGGCGAATCTGCTCAATTGAGTCAAATCCGACAAAAGTGCCTCACCTGCCCCGGGGTACTGCACCTTGACCGCGACCTCGCGTCCGTCGTGCCACACCGCCCGGTGCACCTGGCCGATCGAGGCCGCGGCCGACGGCTTGTCCTCGAACTCCAGGAACAGCTCCCGCCACTCCTCGCCCAGCCGCTCCGCAAGCACCGCGTGCACCGTACGGGTCGGCATCGGCGGTGCCGCTTCCTGGAGCTTGGTGAGCGCCGCTCGGTAAGGCCCCGCGATCTCCTCGGGCAGCGCGGACTCGAAGACCGACAGCGCCTGCCCGAACTTCATCGCTCCGCCCTTCAGCTCCCCGAGCACTTTGAAGAGCTGGTCGGCCGTGCGCTGCTGCAACTCCCGCGCGACGATCTCCGCGGACTTCCCGCCGATCCGCTTGCCGAGCCCCCACGTGGCCCGGCCTGCGAAGCCCAGCGGCAGCGTGGCCAGCTTCGCGGTACGGGTGACCGCCTTCCGGGGAAGATCAGACATTGAGCCCCTCCTAATCCCAGACAGCCATGCCGCGTACGGCGATTACCCCGCCATTGTGTCGTGCGACGCCCCCGCCCCGGCCATGCGCTCCCCCTCTCTTTGGCCCGCCGCCCCGCAGGGGCACTCCGGATGCGCCGCGATCCGCTCCGACCGCCAGTCGAGCAGCGGCAGCGACGCCTCCCACCGCGCCCCCGTGCTTGCCGGCAGCTCCCCGTCCAGGAACGACAGGGCATGGGCCGCCGCCAGCCCCGCCACCGCCGTGGCCAGCCCCAGATCACAGGGGGGTACGGCGCCGGCGCCGCGTCCCGAGCGCCACTGCGCGAGCATCCTCGGCCACCCCGGATCGCGGTCCGCGCGCTCCCCGGCGATACAGCCCGCGCAGGCCGTGCCGCCCGGCAGCACCAGCGGTCCGACCACACCCGTGGCCTCGATGACTCCCGTATAGAGATGGGGAGTTCCGGTGGAGATCCAGGGCTCGGCCGGCGCCGGATCGGGGGCGTAGGCCGCGAGCCCGTCCCGCGGAGCGACGATCACCAGCGAGAGGCCCGGCTCGCCCTCGCCGGCCGACTCCGCGAACTCCGCGGCCCGCGGCGCGCGTCCCGGCGCGGACTTCCGTACCAACTGCCGGGCCGCCGTGTCCCGGCGCTCGCCCACGGACCGCGCGGGCAGCCCGCCGGGTGACACATCCCACACCTGGGCGCACCCGCTGTCCAGCACATCGACCCGTCCGACCCCGGAGGCCGAGAGCACCGCCGCGACGGCCGCCCCCACTCGCCCGGCACCCCGGACCTGGACCCGTGTCGTGCGACGCGCCGCCAGCCGTCGCGCCCCCGCCCCCGGTTCCGGATGGATGACGGAGAGCGACGCCAGATCGGGCCGCATCCGGTCGAGTACCGCCGTCCGCTTTCGCAGCGCGTCGGCCGCGCGGCCGCCCGCGTCGTGATCGTCGATCAGCCCCGCCCTGGTCAGCCGCTTCACCAGCGAATCGGCCAGGCCGTCAGGCAGCCCCATCGCGCGGGCCTCCTCCCGCAGCAGCGGCAGCCCGCGGGTCCCGTCCAGCAACTCCAGAAAGCTGCCCGTGGCCGTATCGACCGGACCCACCAGCACCGCGTGCGCGGGGGTGATCCCGAACTGCACGGTCTGCCGCTCCCGCCACGCGCGACGCAGTGCGGGCTTCACCCTCGGATGCATATCGGCCTCCCCGTTCTTCTTCTCTCGTGGTCTCTGATCACTCCGAAATTTCCCGGGCCCCCGGATTCGTGTTCTCAGAATGCAAGACGGCGGTCAACGGTGCGGAAAGTTATCCACAACCGTCGGCGTTAGTCGTTCAAATCCCGCCGCGCGGAAAGTGGATCAAGGGAGAACCCTCGCGGAGGCGGGACTTCCTCCACACACAGCGGGTAACGTCGTGGCGTGCCCGCCGATCCTTCCCCTCGCCTCGCGGGGGAGCCCCCATCGCACAGCGCCGGAAGTGACGAGCGGCGCGTGCCGGGCCGCCCGCCCGGCGGCCCGGGGACCAGCGCTGTCGAGGTCCGCAGGAGCACCCGCCGCAGCAGAACGGTCTCGGCCTACCGGGAGGGCGACCGGACCATCGTCCTCATCCCCGCCCGGATGTCGGAGGCGGAGGAGCGGCGCTGGGTGACGGTGATGCTCGACAAGCTCGCCGCGCAGGAGAGCAGGCGCGTCCTCGGCGACAGTGAGCTGACGGAGCGGGCCGAACGGCTGTCGGACCAGTACTTCGGCGGCAGGGCCAGGCCCGCGTCGGTCAGATGGGTCACCAACCAGAACACCCGCTGGGGCTCCTGCACCCCCGCCGAGGGCAGCATCCGGCTGTCGCACCGACTCCAGGGCATGCCGGAGTACGTCGTCGACTACGTACTCGTCCACGAGCTGGCCCATCTGCTGGTGCCGGGACACGGCCCGCGTTTCTGGCGGCTGCTGGAGGCCTATCCCCGCACCGAGCGGGCCCGCGGCTATCTCGAAGGCGTGGTCGCGGCCGAGCGGCTGCCCTATCTGCCCGTCGCACGCGGGGAATGACGGCCGCCGGCCGTCGAGACATCTGTCCCATTCGGCGATCCTGTACCGAGTGTGTACCGGCTTGGCCGATTGTCAGCTTCAGCCGTTAGCCTGACGCGACGCAATCACCTTCCGGATGGGGGACGGTCGTTACGTATGGCCAGGGAATTCCAGCGCGGCCACAAGGCCAAGATCAGTGACCTCACGGCGGGGACGGATCTGTACGTAGGCGTGCAGATCGCCGGCCCCGGGCTGAGCTTCGACATCAGCTGTTTCGGCCTCGACGCCAACGAACAGCTCTCGGACGACCGTTACTTCATCTTCTTCAATCAGCCGAAGTCCCCGGAGGAATCCCTTCAGTTGCTGGGCGCGCAGGCCGGCGACACCGAGTCGTTCCGGGTGACCCTGGACCGTATTCCGGCGAACATCCACAAGCTCTCGTTCACCGCCACCCTTGACGGCGCCGGACAGATGTCTCAGGTCGGCCCCGGATACATCCGTATCGTCGCCGGCGGCGAGGAAGTCGTCCGATACGCCTTCACCGGCGCGGAGTTCACCACCGAGCGCGCCGTGATGCTCGGTGACTTCTATCTCAAGGACGTATGGCGGTTCGCCGCCGTCGGCCAGGGCTTCGACGGCGGTCTCGACGCGCTGCTGAAGAACTTCGGCGGCGAGGTCGCCGAGGAGGAACCGGCCGCGCCGGAGCCGGGGGCCGGTGGCGCGCCGCCCGCTTTCGCGCCGCCCGCTTTCGCGCCGCCGGCGCAGAGCACCCCGCCGCCCGCCTTCGGCGCTCCGGCCGGACCGCCGGCGCCCGCACCCGTACCGGGGCCCGTCCCGGCGCCGGGGCCCGTCCCCGCACCGGCGCCCGTGCACAGCGCGCCGACCATCGTGGCGCCGATGGCCCCGCCGGGCGGCATGGTCCCTCCGCCGGCGCCCGCACCGTCCCCGTACGGTCAGCCCGCGCCCGCGCCCGCGCCCGCCCCCTACGGCCAGGCCGCCGCCGCCCCGTTCGGACAGCCGGCCCCGGCGCCCGCACCGTCCCCGTACGGTCAGCCCGCGCCCTACGGTCAGCAGCCGCCGGGACCGCCCCAGGGCGTCCCCCAAGGTGTCCCGCAGGGCGTGCCTCCCGGTGGCGCCGGTCTCCAGGCGGCCCTCCAGCCGTACCGGGAACTGCCCACCGGCCAGCGCTGGACCCCGCAGAACGGCCAGCTGATGCGCGTCGACCTCGGCGAGGGCGGCAGTCCGGTCCTCGCCCGCCAGGGCAGCATGGTGATGTACCAGGGCAAGGTCGACTTCGGCTACAAGGGCGCCGGTTTCGCCGGCCGTCTCGTCGGCAACGCCACCGGCCAGGAGATGCAGCTGATGCGCTGCACCGGCAAGGGACAGGTCTTCCTCGCCGAAGAGGGCGCGCATCTGCACCCTGTCGAACTCCAGGGCGACGGGATCTGCGTCTCCGCCGAGAACGTCCTCGCCTTCGACGAGAGCCTTCAGTACGAGGTCCGTCGGATCGAGGGCCACGGCATCCCCGGCGGCGCGCTGTTCACCATGCTGTTCCAGGGCACGGGCACCGTGGTCGTGAAGACCCATGGCACCCCGGTGGTCCTGCCCGTCACACCCACCACCTTCGCCGATTCCAATGCCGTCGTCGCCTGGTCGGCCGCGTCCCAGGTGATCATCTCCAGCCAGGTCAGACTGCGCCGCAACGCGTATCCCGGCCACAGCGGGGAGACCGTGAACCTCCAGTTCCGGGGAGCCCCCGGCAACTTCATCGTCGTCCAGCCGTACGAGGTCTGAGGGAGCCCGGACAATGAACCAGCAGCTCGCGGGCTATGCCCCCACCCCCGTCGCGGCCCGGATGGAGAACCACGGCCGCGCCATGCTCAAGGTCGCGATGGCCTCGGGCCAGGACCTGTTCGCACGCACCGGCTCGATGATCGCCTACGAGGGCTTCATCCAGTACGAGCCGAACCCGCCCGCCATCCGCCAGATCGCCTCCCAGTGGGTGACCGGCGAGGGCACTCCCCTGATGAAGTGCTCGGGTGACGGTCTGCTCTATCTCGCCGACTACGGCGCGGATGTCGTCGTCATCAATCTCGACAACGACGCGCTCTCGGTCAACGGCACCAACCTGCTGGCCTTCGACGCACACCTCCAGTGGGGCGTCGAGCGCGTGAAGGGGCTGGCCAAGTTCGCCGGCCAGGGGCTGTGGAACGTACAGATCTCCGGGACCGGCTGGGTCGCCCTGACCTCGCGCGGCACCCCGATCGTCGTCGACTGCGGCCGGGGCGAGGACGAGACCTATGTGGACCCGGACGCCCTCGTCGCCTGGTCACCGGCCCTGAAGGTGAAGGGCAAGCGCAGCTTCAAGGCATCGGCGCTGATCGGGCGCGGCAGCGGGGAGGCCTACCAGATGGCCTTCTCCGGCTCGGGAATCGTGGTCGTACAGCCCAGCGAGGACAGCACCGACCGCCTGCGCGTCCAGGGCTGAGGGGGGAGAACACACCATGCAGAGTCCGCTTTTCGCCTACACCGAGCAGCAGTCCCAGGACCGCTACGCGGTACAGAACCCGCAGCTGCTGCGGGTCGCGCTCACCGGCCAGGACGATGTCCTCGCCCGCAAGGGCGCGATGGTCGCCTACCAGGGGCTGATCGACTTCGACGGGGAGTACCAGTCGCAGAGCCGGCGCCAGTCCCGCGCGCAGACCGGTGAGGGGCTGGAGCTGATGCGCTGCTCCGGTCAGGGCACGGTCTATCTGGCCAATCTCGCCCAGTACATCCATGTGGTGGACGTCGACCACGAGGGGATGACGGTGGACAGCGCCTATGTGCTGGCGCTCGACTCCACGCTGCACACCGAAGTGATCGCGGTGGACAGCCAGTACGGGATCTCCGGCTCCGGCAAGTACCAGCTGAACATCTCCGGCCGGGGGAAGGTCGCGCTGATGACCTCGGGCCGGCCGCTGATGATGTCGGTCACGCCGGAGAAGTACGTCAACGCGGACGCCGACGCGGTCGTCGCGTGGTCCTCCGGCCTGCGGGTGCAGATGCAGGCGCAGACGCACTCCTCGGGGGTACTGCGGCGACGCGGCAACACCGGCGAGGGCTGGGAGCTGAGCTTCCTCGGCCAGGGTTACGCGCTGGTCCAGCCCAGCGAGGTCATGCCGCCGCAGCAGGCGGTGACCGGGCAGGGCCTCGGGGCTCAGTACGGGGTCGGTCAGCAGGGCGCCCAGGGCCAGAACCAGAACAACGTCTGGAGCCGTTGACGGGTTCACGCGTAACGGGTTCACGCGTTCACGCGGGAGACGGCTGGGGGCGGCCCCGTGCGAGCCGCCCCCTTCCGCCGGTCCGGGTCCGGGTCCCGGACCCGCTCTTCCGCTCTCAGCCGTGCAGCGCGGCCCGGCCGCGCTCCACCAGCCGTACGACCGAGCCGTCGCCCACCGTCGCGGCCTCGTCGTAGGAGAACCAGCGCAGATCCAGTGACTCCTCGCTGATCGCCTCGACCGAACCGGACGGCGCCAGCGCCACGTACTGGACATCGAGATGCCAGTGGCACGGCGCCGGGATCGCGTGCCGGTCCAGCTGTACGGGACCGCCCGCCAGCAGCGTCAGCCCCTCGATCCCGGACTCCTCCGTGGCCTCCCGCAGCGCCGCCCGTTCCAGCGAGGCATCACCGGGCTCGCAGTGCCCGCCCATCTGGAGCCACATACCGAGCTTCTTGTGCAGGGTCAGCAGGACCCGGCCGCGCTCCGGATCGATCACCAGCGCGCTGGCCGTCAGATGCCCGGCCCCGCAGGACTTCCACATCGCGTCGGGATGAGCGGCCAGATGGTCCAGATAGAGCCCGCGCAGCTCCCGCTGGTCCTCGTAGCCCTTCAGTGCGAGGACCGCGTTGTCGTGCAGGCTCACTTGTCGCTCTCGCCCTTGTCGTCGTCCGGTCCGGCCTTGTCGTCGTCCTTGCGCAGGTCGGGCTTGCCGTCCGCCGCCTCGCCGAGCATCTTGTCCAGCTCGGAGAAGTCCAGCTGCTCGTGGTGGACGAACCCGTCCGGGTCGTCCAGGTCGGAGGCCGTCGGCAGCATGTCGGGGTGCTCCCACAGCCGGTCGCGGCCGTCGACGCCCCGCGCGTCCGTGAGCGAGGCCCACAGCCGCGCGGCGTCCCGCAGCCGGCGCGGGCGCAGCTGGAGACCGATGAGGGTGGCGAAGGTCTGCTCCGCAGGACCACCGGAGGCGCGCCGCCTGCGCAGCGTCTCGCGCAGCGCGTCGGCGCCCGTGAGCCTGGACTTCGCTGCCTCGTGCACCACCGCGTCCACCCAGCCCTCGACCAGCGCGAGCGCCGTTTCGAGACGGGCCAGCGCGGCCTTCTGCTCGGGTGTGTCCTCGGGCTGGAACATGCCCTGCTGGAGCGCTTCCTGAAGCTCCTCGGGATGGGTCGGGTCGAACTGGCCGACCACGTCCTCCAGCTTGGTCGTGTCCACCTTGATCCCGCGGGCATAGCCCTCGACCGCGCCGAACATATGCGACCGCAGCCAGGGCACATGGGCGAAGAGCCGCTGGTGGGCGGCCTCGCGCAGCGCCAGATACAGCCGGATCTCGTCCTTGGGCACCCCGAGGTCCTTGCTGAACGCCTCGATGTTCAGCGGCAGCAGCGCGGCCTTGTTCGCCGGGCCGAGCGGGAGGCCGATGTCCGTCGAACCGACCACCTCGCCCGCCAGCACACCCACGGCCTGTCCGATCTGCTGGCCGAACATGGCGCCGCCCATGGAGCGCATCATGCCGATCAGCGGACCCGCCACGGACTGCATCTCCTCGGGCAGCACCTCGCCCATGGCCGTACCGACCCGCTCCGCCACCGGATCGACGAGCTGCTGCCACGCGGGCAGCGTCGCCTCGACCCACTCGGCGCGGCTCCACGCCACCGCCGTGTTCGACCCCGAGGGCAGGGACGTCACGCCGTCCAGCCAGATGTCGGCGAGCCGTACGGCCTCCTCGACCGCGGCGCGCTCGGAGGGCCCGACGCTCGCGTCCTTCGTGCCGTCCGGCGTGCCCTGGGCGACCGTCTGGCGGGCGATCTGCTTGGCCATGTCCCAGTTCACGGGACCGCCCTCATAGCTCAGCATCTGGCCGAGCTGCTGGAAGGCCGCGCCCAGGTCGTTGGGGTTGAGCGAGCCGAACATCGCGGCGAACGGATTGTCCCCGCCGCCCGCGCCGCCCGGCAGCCCGAACCCCGCGAAGGGGTTCACAGGACCGCCACCGGCACCCTGACCACCTCCGGCGGGGTCCTTCTTCTTGCCGTCGCCGTCCTCCGGCTCCTCCGGCGGAAGGCCGAATCCGAATGGGGTGTCACTCACGGGGTTCCTCGGCTCGTAGGGCCACCGGCTTGCTGCCGGCGGCGGCTGCCCGACTACACCACCCAGCCTAAGCGGCACCGGGCGGGTGAGGGTGGCTTCGCGGGCCGCGGGCCGCGCCCGGCCGCACTACCCGGGAACCTGCCTTCGACCTGCTGCGTCTCCCACCTCCGACGGCCGCATACCATTCCGACACCCGGGAGGCTTCCGGGCTCGCTGCTCCGCCTGACCATGGCCTGCGGCAGGATGGACATCACCTGGTACGTACGCGTCATTCGCGTACGTATTGAAGACAACCGCTGGAGACGCCCGGTGAGTTCCCCAGATCCGCAGGTTCGCGCAGCGCGAAACCGCTCAACCACGCCCCCGTCCCGCGGCCCCGTCGTCGCGGTCACCGGCGCCGCCTCCGGGGTGGGTGACCTGCTCACCCGTCGCCTGGCGGCGTCCGAGGAGATCAAGCAGGTCATCGCCATCGACGAGCGCAGGGGCGAGGTCTCCGAGGCGCAGTGGCACGTCCTCGACGTCCGCGACCCGGCCATCGCGGAGAAGTTGCGCGGGGCGGATGTGGTGGTACATCTCGCGCTCGATCTCGACCTGGAGACCGACGCGACCGCCCGGACCGCGTACAACGTGCGCGGTACGCAGACCGTGCTCACGGCGGCCGCCGCCGCGGGGGTGCACCGGGTCGTGCTCTGCACCTCCGCCATGGTCTATGGCGCGCTGCCCGACAACGACATCCCGCTCTCCGAGGACGCGGAGCTGCGCGCGACCGCCGAGGCGACCGGCGTCGGCGATCTGCTGGAGATCGAGCGTCTCGGCCGCCGCGCGCCCCGCGCGCACCCCGGCCTCAATGTGACGGTCGTACGCCCCACCGTCCTGGTCGGCGGAACGGACACGGCCCTCACCCGCTACTTCGAGTCGCCGCGGCTGCTCGTCGTCGCGGGATCCCGCCCCACCTGGCAGTTCTGCCATGTCGACGATCTGGTCGGCGCACTGGAGTACGCGGCGCTTGAGAAGGTCGACGGGGAGTTCGCGGTCGGCTGTGACGGCTGGCTGGAGCAGGAGGAGGTCGAGGAGCTGAGCGGCATCCGCCGGATGGAACTGCCCTCGGCGGTCGCCCTGGGGGCCGCGGCCCGGCTGCACCGGATCGGCCTCACCCCCTCGCCCGCCGGCGACCTCGCGTACACCATGCACCCCTGGGTGGTCAGCGTCAGCAGGCTGCACGACGCGGGCTGGCGGCCACGCTGGACCAACGAGGAAGTCCTCGCCGCGCTCCTGGAGGAGGTCGAGGGCCGCCACACGGTCGCCGGCCGCCGGCTCGGCCGCAAGGACGCCACCGCGGCGGGCGCGGCGGGCGCGACGGTGGCACTGCTCGGTACGGCCGCGCTGGTACGACGGGCCCGCAAGGCACGGCGCAGGCTCTGACGCTCCAGGGCGGTACGCGCGGGAGCTCCAGGGGGTACGCGCGGCGCCGGGCGCAGGCGCTGTTCCGCGGTGTCAGTGCCGTACGGCACGATGGGGCCATGGCGAGCACGCATTCCCACCCCGGCGAGCGGGCGGCGCAGGATCCGATCCGGCTGCTGGCGATACGCGACACCCCGCTGACCGTCGACGAGGTCTTCCGCGCGGTCGGCGACGACGGGGCCGGCGGTACGGCGCTCTTCGTCGGCACGGTGCGCGACCACGACGGCGGCGCCGATGTCGACACCCTCGGCTACTCCAGCCATCCCACGGCCGAGGCCGAGCTGCGACGTGTCGCGGAGAAGATCGTCGCCGAGTATCCCGTGCGCGCGCTGGCCGCTGTCCACCGTGTGGGTGATCTGGGGGTCGGAGATCTGGCGGTCGTCGTGGCGGTCTCCTGCCCGCATCGGGGGGAGGCGTTCGAAGCCTGCCGGAAGCTGATCGACAACCTCAAAAACGAGGTCCCGATCTGGAAGCACCAGAAATTCTCGGACGGCACGGAGGAGTGGGTCGGCGCCTGAGGCATGTCCGCACGCGCGCTTCGCACGGCCGGCGTCGTCTGAAACCCGGTCAGTGCACCTACGGTCCGATTTGCGTAACCGTCCCCAGGCCAGCAGCGTTGTCTCAGCAGATGGTTATCTGCTGATCGGTCAGCAACAGACGCTCACTTGAGGTCGGGAGGTCGTAATGGCCGCACTTGTCTGGCTCTTGATACCGCTCTTCGCCGCCATAGGCGCGGGCATATGGGGAAGTTGGGTCTCCAGGGACCGCACGATCGGGGACATAGCCGAGCTCAACGGCTACGCCCGGTTCCGTGACGCGATGGAGAAAGCGCCCTCCGGCACGGCTTCCGCCGGATCCGACGCTGTCTGACGTCGTCGCGGTCCGTACGCCGTCGCTGTACGGCCCCGCCGCCCACGGCCCCGTACGGACCAGCCCCAGGGGTGCCGCCTCGTACGGACCGGCCCCGGGGGTGCACAGACAGACCCTTCCCGTACTGTCGTTCCATGCCACGCCGCACCGCGACGATGCTCGCCTCCACCCTCGTCCTCATCGCGCTGCTCTGCGCAGGCGTGCTGATCAAAGTGCCGTATTCGGAGATGAGCCCCGGGCCGACGGTGAACACACTCGGCGACGCGGGCGGTGAGCCGGTACTCCAGATCTCCGGCCGCAAGACGTATCCGACCTCGGGTCATCTCAATATGACGACGGTCAGGGTCACCGGCGCGGACTACAACATGAACATCGTCGAAGCGGTCTACGGCTGGCTGGCCCACGACAACGTGGTAGTGCCGCACGACACCCTGTATCCGGACGGCAAGACGGAAGAGCAGTCCACGCAGGAGAACGCCGAAGAGTTCAGCCAGTCCCAGGAGAGCGCCAAGGTCGCGGCCCTGCGGCAGCTGAACATCCCGGTGTCGTCGCGGATCATCGTGTCGTCCGTGATCAAGGGCAGCCCCTCCGAGGGCAGGCTGCACGCCGGCGATGTGATCAAGGCCGTGGACGGTACGGCGGTCAAGGAACCGCAGGACGTCGCGAAGCTCGTCACCAAGCACCAGCCCGGCGAGGACGTCTCCTTCACCATTGTCCCCGCCGACGAGGCGAAGGCGGCGGAGAAGGCGGGCAAGGAGCCCGAGGGCGGCGAGAAGGTCACGGTCACCACCGCGAAGGCCCCCGAGGGCGACCGGGCGATCGTGGGCATCCAGGCCGGGACCGACCATACGTTCCCGTTCACCATGGACATCAAGCTGGCCGATGTGGGCGGTCCGAGCGCGGGGCTGATGTTCTCCCTCGGTCTCGTCGACAAGCTCACCCCCGGCTCTTTGACGGGCGGCAAATTCGTCGCGGGTACGGGCACGATCGACGACAAGGGAGCGGTCGGCCCCATCGGCGGTATCGAGATGAAGCTCGTCGGCGCGCGCGCCGCGGGCGCCGAGTACTTCCTCACACCGGACCAGAACTGCGCCACGGCCGTCTCCGACATCCCCAGCGGCCTCACGCTGGTCAGGGTGAAGACCATCGCGGACGCCACGAAGTCCCTGGACAAGATCCGCGCCGGGGACACGGCCGGCCTGCCGAGCTGTTCGGCGAGCTGACCGGCCGCGTCCCGCGGGCGAGCGGTTACGAGCAAGCGGTTACGGGCTAGCGGTTACGGGCTGGCGGCTACGGGCCGGCGACGACGAGTACGCCTACCCCTCGAACGTGGCGGAAAGCGCCTCGGCGAGCCCCGGGACCAGACCTGAGCCGGTAAGGACCTCGCTGGGAGAGTCCTTCTCGCGCAGCCGCAGCGCCGACTCCCGGGCGCCGTCACGCAGCACGGCCACGGTCATCCGTACCTCCTGACGCTCCGGGTGGGCGGAGACCCACGAGGCGAGTGCGGCCTCGTCGAGACCTTCCGGTACGGACGCCTCCGCGGACGGCGGCAGCATCAGCCGCTCGACCGTCATCGCACAGCCCGCCACCGCCCCGGGCCACGCGATGGTGGCGAGGAACTCGTCCAGCGGGGTGCCGGACGGGATCTCGTCCTGTTCGACAGGGGTGAGGGGCGCGACCGACCCGGCGTCGTCGAGACCCAGCTGGGCCGCGAGCTCCGGTTCGTCGGTGCGCAGCCGCGCGGTGTCGACGAGCGCGAAGAGCCTGGCCGGCTGGTCCCAGCCGAGCCCGGACGCGTACTCGTCGATTTCGAGCACCGCGCGGGTCAGCGGGCTCGCGGCCATGGGTGTGCCTGAGGGAGAGACATTGGACATGGCCAATATCCTGCCTCCTTCGGACCCGGGTGCGGGAACTAGGTAAAGCCTCAGTAAGTTGCATGAGTGGGCTCTACGATCGCGGGGCCCGCTTTTCACACGCTGAATCACACGACCGCGAACTTAGAGGTGCGCACGTTGGCTTTCCAGATGCCGGACCGCGGCGGAGGCCCAGCCGGGCCACGGATGAGAGTGGGCCGGCCCTCTCGGCGGGTCCGGACCCTGCTCATGACCTTGGGCGTGCTGGCCGTACTGGCCATGCTCTTCGTCATGTTCGCGGGGTTCTGGACCGACTGGCTCTGGTACCGCTCGGTGAAGTACTCCTCGGTCTTCACCACCACGCTCTGGACCAAGATCGGGCTGTTCGCGGTCTTCGGGCTGCTGATGGCCGGGGCCGTCGGCTTCAACATCTGGCTGGCGCACCGGCTGCGGCCGCCGCTCAGCGCGATGTCGATGGAGCAGCAGAACCTCGACCGGTACCGGATGGGGATCGCTCCGTACAAGAAGTGGGTGCTCCTCGCGATCACCGCGCTGGTCGGGCTGATCTCCGGGGCCTCCGCCGCGGGACAGTGGCGTACGTGGCTGATGTGGGTGAACGGGGTGGCCTTCGGCCAGAAGGATCCCCAGTTCAAGATGGACGTGTCGTTCTACGCGTTCGATCTTCCCTGGTACCGCTTCATGCTGGCCTTCGGCTTCGCCGCGACCGTGCTGTCGCTGATCGCCGCCGCGCTGACCCACTACCTGTACGGCGGGCTGCGGATCACCAGCCCCGGCGCGCGGGCCACCGCCGCGGCCACCGGTCATCTGTCGGTGCTGCTCGGTGTCTTCGTCTCGCTGAAGGCCGTGGCGTACTGGCTCGACCGGTACGGGCTGGCCGTGAAGTCCAGCGACTTCAAGGCGGCGGGCAACTGGACGGGGCTGCGGTACGTCGACGCCAACGCCTATCTTCCGGCGAAGACGATCCTCTTCTGCATCGCCGTCATCTGCGCCCTGCTGTTCTTCGCGACGCTCTGGCGCCGTACGTGGCAGCTGCCGGTGATCGGCTTCGGTCTGATGGTGCTGTCGGCGATCCTCATCGGCGGCCTCTACCCGGCGATCGTGCAGAAGTTCCAGGTCCAGCCGAACGAGCAGGCCAAGGAATCGCCGTACATCAAGAAGAACATCGACGCCACGCGTCAGGCGTACGGCATCGACGACGCCGATGTGCAGAACTACAGCGGCAAGGGCGACCCGGACAAGAAGGCCGAGCAGCGCAAGGCGGCGGACACCGCCGCCAGTTACCGGCTGGTCGACCCCAATGTGGTCTCGCCCGCGTTCCAGCAGCTCCAGCAGGAGCGTAAGTACTACCAGTTCCCCGCCACGCTGGACGTCGACCGGTACACCGGCCCCGACGGAAAGCCGCAGGACACCGTCGTCGGTCTGCGCGAGCTGAACATCACCGGTATCCCCAAGCGCAACTGGATCAACGATCACTTCACGTACACCCATGGGTACGGCGTGATCGCGGCCAAGGGCACCAACACGGTGACGGACGAGAACAACGGCACGATCGGCGCCCCGGACTTCACCGAGTCCGGCCTGCCGACGACCGGTCAGCTCCCGACGTACGAACAGCGCGTCTACTACGGCGAGAAGACCGAGCAGTACTCGATCGTGGGCGGCCCCCAGAAGGAGCTGGACTACGAGAAGAACGGCGAGCGGACGACGAGCTACAAGGGCAAGAGCGGAGTCGATCTCTCCAACCCGCTGAACCGCGCGGCGTACGCCGTGGCCTTCAGCGAGCCCCAGATGCTCTACTCCGGCGCCATCGGCGACGGCTCGCGGATTCTCTACAACCGCACGCCCAAGGAGCGCGTCGAGGCCGTCGCGCCCTGGCTGACGATCGACGGCGACGCCTATCCCGCCGTGGTCGGCGGCCGGATCCAGTGGATCGTCGACGCGTACACCACGACGAACGGCTATCCGTACGCGTCCCGTACGACGCTCGGCGACACCACGGCCGACTCGCTGACCGACAGCCAGCGCGCGGTCGTCGCGCAGCAGAACCAGGTCAACTACATCCGGAACTCGGTGAAGGCCACCGTCGACGCGTACGACGGCACGGTCAAGCTGTACGAGTGGGACACCAAGGACCCGGTGCTCAAGACCTGGATGAAGGCGTTCCCGGACACGGTCCAGCCGAAGTCCGCGATCAAGCCCGACCTGCTGTCCCATCTGCGCTACCCGCAGGACATGTTCAAGGTGCAGCGCGAGCTGCTCACCCGCTACCACGTCACGGAGCCCGAGCAGTTCTACAGCGGCAGTGACGCGTGGCAGGTGCCGGACGATCCGACCAACAAGGACAGCAACTCCGTCCCGCCGTACTACCTCAGCCTGAGGATGCCCGGCCAGGACGAGCAGAAGTTCTCGCTGACCACCACCTTCACGCCCAACGGACGCCCCAACCTGGGTGCGTTCATGGCGGTGGACGCCGATGCGACCAGTTCGGACTTCGGCAAGATCAGAGTGCTGAGAGTGACGTCCACCGTGCAGGGCCCGCAACAGGTGCAGAGCGAGCTGAACGGTGTGCCGGAAGTCGCCGAGTTCGTCAGAAACCTGAGAGGCACCGACTCGGACATCGAGTACGGCAACCTCCTGACGGTGCCGCTGGACGGAGGCTTCCTGTACATCGAGCCGGTGTACGCGCGCGGTGGCAGCGCGAACTATCCGCTGCTGAAGAAGGTGGCGGTCTCGTACGGCGGCAAGCCCGTCTTCAAGGACAGCCTTCCCGAGGCGCTCAACGCGGTGTTCGGGGCGGAGAGTTCACCACCGCCCACGACCCAGCCGCCACCGGGCGAGACCACCAGGCCGCCGGCCACCGGTGACAAGGCGCTGCAACAGGCCATCGCGGACGCCCAGAAGGCGTACGAGGACGGTGAGGCGGCGCTGGCGAAGCAGGACTGGACGGCGTACGGCAAGGCCCAGAAGGACCTTCAGGACGCGCTCCAGCGGGCCGCCGACGCGGAAGGCGGATCCGGCTCGACCAGCGGAAACGGCGGCGACGGCGGCGACAGCGGGACCGGCGACAGCGGAACCGGCAACAACAGCGGCTGAGTAAGCGGCACTCCACCCCGTGGTACGGTTGGGACACAACGACGCGGGGTGGAGCAGCTCGGTAGCTCGCTGGGCTCATAACCCAGAGGTCGCAGGTTCAAATCCTGTCCCCGCTACGCGAAGTCGAGGGCCCGGATCCATACAAGGATCCGGGCCCTCGCCATGCGCGCCGCGCCACGTGTGCCAACTGTGTCTCAGGTCCCGTGAGTTGACGGCGAGCGTGTTTGACTTGTCTCTCTGTGGGCATGTCGACAAAACGCTGAAGTGACCACCGGCCGCCGTATACCGGCTGTACGCGGGTGGTCAGTGGTGCGACGATGGAAAATATGGGGGATAGGACAACTCTGTTGGAGACAGGGCGGTATGTGCAGCGACACGTAGAGGATGACGCCCGGGCCGAGAGCGGCGCGGCGGGTTCCGCCGAAACCGCTGCCGACGCCGAGACCGAGCAGCGCCACCGGCGCGCCGCCGACGCGGGCGACACCGCGTCGATGAGCGTCCTTGGCGCCATGCTGCTGCGCCGTGGCGATCTCGATGCCGCCGAGCCCTATCTGCGTGCCGCGACCGCCGCCGGCGAACGCGCCGCCGCCAACAACCTGGGCGTCCTGCTCCACCAGCGCGGCTATCTCGACGAGGCGGCCGGCTGGTGGCGGGTCGCCGCCGTCGCCGGATCCGCCGCCGCCGCCCACGCGCTGGGGCGGCACTACCGCGAGCTGGGCGACGAGCCCGCCGCCGAGTACTGGCTGCGCCAGTCCGCAGAGCAGGGCCACGCCCTGGGCGCGTACGCCCTCGCCGATCTGCTGGAACACCGCAGTGACGTCGGTGCCGAGCGCTGGCTGCGCGCCGCCGCCGAGCAGGGGCACCGCGAGGCGGCGTACCGGCTCGCCCGCGCCCTGGAGGCACGGGCGCGCGAGACGGCGCGTCCGGGCGCCGACGCGGTCTACCGCAGCGGTACGGGCCCCCCGACCTCGGGCGGCCGTCGGCGCCCGGTCACCGACGCGGGCCCGCGCGAGGGCAGCGAAGAGGGCGGCGGATCGGGAGCATCCGGCGGGCCGTCGCTGATCGGCGAGGCCGCGCAGTGGTACCGGCAGGCCGCGGCCCGCGGCCACCGCCGGGCCGCGCTGCACCTCGGCGCGATCCTGGAGAAGCGGGGCGACCTCAAGGAGGCCGGCCGCTGGTATCTGACCTCCGCCAAGGACGGCGAGGCGCGGGCCGCCTGCGCCCTCGGCTTCCTGCTGCGCGACGCCGGCGACGAGGAGAGCGCCGCCGTCTGGTGGCTGCGCGCCGCGCAGGAGGGCGACGGGAACGCGGCCAACGCCCTCGGCGCGCTGCACGCCGCGCGCGGCGAGCAGCAGACCGCCGAGCGCTGGTACCGCGCCGCCATGGACGCGGGCGATGTCAATGGGGCGTACAACCTGGGGCTGCTCTGCGCCGCCCAGGACCGTACCGTCCAGGCCGAGCAGTGGTACCGCCGTGCCGCCTACGCGGGACACCGCGAGGCCGCCAACGCCCTCGCCGTCCTGCTGCTCCAGGCGGACGACCCGACCGGCGCCGAGCCCTGGTTCTCCAAGGCCGCCGAGGCGGGCAGCGTGGACGCCGCTTTCAACCTCGGCATCCTCTACGCGGGACGCGACGACGACGGCACGGCCCTGCGCTGGTACGAGCGCGCGGCGGCGGCCGGTCATACGGAAGCGGCCCTCCAGGTCGGTATCGCCTGCCTCAGGGACGGCGACGAGCGGTCGGCCGAGCGCCATCTGCGCTGCGCCGCCGGTGGTGGCAGCGCCGAGGCGGCCTTCCGGCTGGCCACGGTCCTCGACTCGCGCCTGCCGCCGCCGGGGCCGCCCGCGCTCGGTGAGCCGCACGGCGTGAAGACCGAGTGCGAGCAGTGGTACGAGCGTGCCGCCGAGCAGGGGCACCGGCGCGCCCAGGTACGGGTCGGCATGCTCGCCGCCGGACGCGGCGACATCGCGGACGCGGCGCGCTGGTACCGGGAGGCGGCGGAGGCGGGCAGCCGCAACGGGGCCTTCAACCTCGGGCTGCTGCTCGCCCGTGAGGGCGGCGAGCGGGAGGCCGCGCTGTGGTGGACGAGGGCCGCGCAGGCCGGGCACGGCCGGGCCGCGCTGCGCCTGGCGCTGCTCGCCGCGCGCCGGGGCGAACTGACCGAGGGCCAGCGGTGGTGCGCGCGCGCCGTCGAGCTGGGCCCCGCCGAGGTCACGGAGCGCGCGGCCCGGCTGCGCGAGGCGCTTCACCAGGAGCTCACGGCGTAAGTCAGGACCTCACCGCGTAGGTCAGGACCTCATCGCGTAAGTCCGCGCGGGGCGCGCGGAAAGGGATTTGCTCTGGTCGGTGGCGTGACGTAATGTTGCGTTCATCGACGCGGGGTGGAGCAGCTCGGTAGCTCGCTGGGCTCATAACCCAGAGGTCGCAGGTTCAAATCCTGTCCCCGCTACTGAAACCGGAGGCCCGGATCTCGAAAGAGGTCCGGGCCTCCGGCGTATGCGTCACGACTACGACGAAGGGCCCCGGCGGCGGTCGGCCGCCGGGGCCCTTCGTGAAGCGATGACGTAGGACGCGGTTACGCGGACGCGCAGTTCGGGCAGGTTCCTCGGTACGTCACTTCGACATTCGAGATCGTGAACCCGAAGCGCTCCCCGTCCGGCAGATCGGCCAGCGGATCGCCCGACGGATGGACATCGCGTATGGCACCGCACTGGGCACACACCAGGTGGTGGTGCGGCCGGTGCGCGTTCGGGTCGTACCGCTTGGCCCTGCGGTCCGTGGACACCTCGATCACTTCACCGAGCGTCACCATCTCGCCCAAGGTGTTGTAGACGGTGGCCCGGGAGATCTCCGGAAGTCTGGCGACGGCGCGCGCGTGCACCTCGTCGGCGGTCAGATGCACATGATCCCCGTCGAGGACCTCGGCCACAACGCGCCGCTGCGCCGTCATGCGCCAGCCGCGTTCGCGAAGTCGTTCCAACAGGTCGCTCATGGCACCAGCCTAACAGTGAAGGGGCCCAGGTCCCGAACGTGTGTGACTTTGGATAGCCGCTTGACTTGGACAAAGTCCATCGTAGGATCGGAATCGGCACACGCCAAGGGACAGGATCGAGCAGTAATGACGCAGGAGGCGCACGTGACGCAGGGACCGCTCACCACGGAGGCCGGAGCTCCGGTCGCCGACAACCAGAACAGCGAGACCGCGGGCGTCGGTGGTCCCGTTCTGGTCCAGGACCAGGCACTGCTGGAGAAGCTCGCGCACTTCAACCGTGAGCGCATCCCGGAGCGCATCGTGCACGCGCGCGGCGCCGGCGCGTACGGCACGTTCACGCTGACCCGCGACGTCTCGGAGTGGACGCGGGCGAAGTTCCTTTCCGAGGTCGGCAAGCAGACGGAGACGTTCCTGCGCTTCTCCACCGTCGCGGGCAACCTGGGTTCGGCGGACGCGGTGCGCGACCCGCGCGGCTTCGCGCTCAAGTTCTACACCGAAGAGGGCAATTACGACCTCGTCGGCAACAACACCCCGGTGTTCTTCATCAAGGACGCCATCAAGTTCCCCGACTTCATCCACACCCAGAAGCGCGACCCGTACACCGGCTCCCAGGAGGCGGACAACGTCTGGGACTTCTGGGGTCTGTCGCCCGAGTCCACCCACCAGGTGACCTGGCTGTTCGGTGACCGCGGTATCCCGGCCACGCTGCGTCACATGAACGGGTACGGCTCGCACACGTACCAGTGGAACAACGAGGCCGGCGAGGTCTTCTGGGTCAAGTACCACTTCAAGACCGACCAGGGCATCAAGAACCTCACCTCGGAAGAGGCCGCGGTGCTCGCGGGCCAGGACCCGGACAGCCACCAGCGCGATCTGCGCGAGGCCATCGAGCGCGGTGACTTCCCGTCCTGGACGGTGCAGATCCAGGTCATGCCGGCGGCCGAGGCGGCCGCGTACCGCTTCAACCCGTTCGACCTGACCAAGGTCTGGCCGCACGAGGACTACCCGCCGATCGAGATCGGCAAGCTGGAGCTCAACCGCAACCCGGAGAACATCTTCGCGGAGGTCGAGCAGTCCATCTTCTCGCCGGCGCACTTCGTGCCGGGCATCGGTCCCTCCCCGGACAAGATGCTCCAGGGCCGGCTGTTCGCGTACGGCGACGCCCACCGCTACCGCGTCGGCATCAACGCCGACCACCTGCCGGTGAACCGTCCGCACGCCACCGAGGCGCGTACGAACAGCCGGGACGGCTTCCTGTACGACGGCCGTCACAAGGGCGCCAAGAACTACGAGCCGAACAGCTTCGGCGGCCCCTTCCAGACGGACAAGCCGCTGTGGCAGTCCGTCCCGGTCACCGGCGGCACCGGCAACCACGAGGCCCCGAGCCACGCCGAGGACACCGACTTCGTGCAGGCGGGCAATCTGTACCGGCTGATGTCCGAGGACGAGAAGGTCCGGCTGATCGACAACCTCGCCGGGTTCATCTCCCAGGTCTCGCGCGACGACATCGCCGAGCGCGCGGTGAACAACTTCCGTCAGGCGGACGGTGACTTCGGCAAGCGGCTGGAGGCGGCGGTCCAGGCCCTTCGCGGCTGACAGCCCTCGCGCCGAGACGTCAGGGGCCGGGTCCTTCGGGATCCGGCCCCTGACGCCGTCCCGGGAGTCCTGGGCCCTGGAGGACCAGGGGATCAGGCCCCGGCCAGTACCGCCGCCTCCCGCCGGGCCGGGGCCCAGCAGCGGATGATGTCGCGTACGGAGACGATGCCGACCGGTTCGTGCTCATCGAGCACGATCAGATGGCGGAACCCGCCGCTGGACATGGCCGCGGCGGCTTCCTCCAGCGTCCAGGCGGGCGAGGCGAAGACGACGGACGTCGTGGTGTGGGTGCAGGCGGTCTCGGAATCGGGACTCTCGCCCGCACCGAGCGAGTTCAGGATGTCGCGCTCGGTGAGGATGCCGATGCCGCAGTGGTCGGGATCGAGGACGACGGCGGCGCCGACGCGGCGTGCCGACATCAGCCGGGCCGCCTGGCGGAGCGTATGCGTGGGTCCGATGGTCAGGACCACCGAACTCATCGCGTCACGGACGAGCATGGATGGAGTCACCTCCTCGGTGAACCGGTTTCCGGGGTCCCTTGGGGGTCGAGTGGGGACCGAGCGGATCAGGGAGACCCTGGAGAAACGATTCACAAGTTCACAAGTGGGGGGACTCTTAGAGTGACACTGTTGCGCGGAGCGAACAAGGGGGCGCCTGGCGCAGAGCGCGGGGCGCGCGAAAAAATCAATAGCGCTGGTTGAGGTACCCGAGAAGTTCCTCGTGGAGGATTCCGTTCGAGGCCGCCGCGTTACCGCTGTGCGGGCCCGGGCGGCCGTCGAGGCCGGTGAAGCTGCCGCCCGCCTCCTGGACGACGATCGCCGTCGCCGCCATGTCCCAGAGGGACAGCTCCGGCTCCGCGCAGATGTCCACCGAGCCCTCGGCGACCATCATGTAGGGCCAGAAATCGCCATAGCCGCGGGTGCGCCAGCACGCCCGGGTCAGATCCAGGAAGCCGTCCAGCCGGCCCTGTTCCTCCCAGCCGGTCAGCGAGGAGTACGCGAACGACGCGTCCTGGACGCGGGAGACGTCCGAGACCCGCAGCCGTGTCGCCGAGGAGAGGCTTCGGCCCGTATAGGCGCCGCCGCCCTTCGCCGCCCACCAGCGCCGGCCCAGCGCGGGCGCGGACACCACGCCGACGACCGGTTCGTAACCGCCTTCGGCGGCCACCATCAGGGAGATCAGCGTGGCCCAGACGGGCACCCCGCGGACATAGTTCTTGGTGCCGTCGATGGGGTCGATGACCCAGCGGCGCGGGCCCGTGCCCTCGACGCCGTACTCCTCGCCCAGGATCGCGTCACGCGGCCTCGCCCGCTGGAGATTGCCACGGATCAGCTCCTCGGCAGCCCTGTCGGCCTCACTCACCGGAGTCATGTCCGGTTTGGTCTCGACCTTGAGGTCCAGAGCCTTGAACCGGTCCATCGTCGCGGCGTCGGCGGCGTCCGCGAGGACATGGGCGAGACGCAGGTCATCGTGGTAATCGGGCATGGTCATCACAGTATCCATCGTGCGGGATGCCCGGCCACGGTGTCCGGTCGGCGAGAAGGCACCGACAAGTCTTGACAGTGAGCGAGGGCCCGTCAACTCTGTGCACAGAGCCGCACGGCCCCGGAGGCGACGATGCCTACTGCGCGTGAAGCCCTGCTCGGATCCGCTCTCGCGGCGCTCGCCGAGCTGCCCTGGTCCGCGATCAGAATGGTCGATGTGGCGTCGGGCGCCGGGGTGTCCCGGCAGACCCTCTACAACGAGTTCGGCAGCAAGGACGGTCTCGCCCGTGCGCTGACGCGGCGTGAGGCCGATCGCTATCTGCACGGTGTGGAGCGGCTGTTGGGCGAGCGGGCGGACGCCGCGGACCGGTTGGTGGCCCTCGCCGAGTGGACGGTCGGCGAGGCACGGGCCAGACCGCTGCTGCGGGCGCTGCTCACCGGCTGCTGGGGGGAGTGGCTTCCGGCGCCGCCGCCGCCCGCGCGGGCGGCCACCGCCACGTCCGCTGTTCCGGCGCAGCGCCGCGCGGACGCCGGGCCGCCGGCGACCGCGGATCTGGTGGCGCTGGTACGGGACAGATCGGCGGCGGCGCTGCGCCAGGACCTGCGCGATCACGTCCCAGGCGACGACACCGCTCCACGCGATGGCACCGGTCCGGACGATCCCGGTCCGGACGATCCCGGTCCGCGCGATCATGACCGCGACGCCTTGCTCTACCGCTGTGAGCTGGCCGTCCGGCTCGCGCTCGCGCATGTCGTCGCGCCCGGCGCGGAGCCCGTGGGACCGCTGGTGCGTGCGGCCGTCACCGCACCGCTCCGCGTACCACTCCGCGCTCCGCTCAGTGCGCCGAGCCCGAGAGCTGGAGCCCGATGACCCCGATGACCACCAGCGAGATCGAGACAAGCTTCAGTACGGACACCACATCGCCGAGGAAGATCATCCCGTAGATCGCGGTGCCCGCCGCGCCGATGCCCGTCCACACCGCGTACGCGGGCCCGACGTCGAGCTTCTTCAGCGAGAGCGTCAGCAGACCGAAGCTGCCGAGCGCGAAGACCGCGAACGCGACCGTCGGCCAGAGCCTGGTGAATCCGTGGGAGAGCTTCAGACAGACGGCGAAGCCCGTCTCCAGAATCCCGGCGACCACAACCAGCAGCCACGCCATTGTGTAAGAGCCTCCCCGCGTCGGTGACTGCTCGGTACCGCCTGATGTCCGGTGTGATTATGCCCCTTGCCGGGGCCGACGGGCGGCAAACGTGTGCGGGTCAGTCGCCTTCGCGCCGCTCCCGCGTGGCGAGAAGTCGGCGGAGTGAGTAGAGGCGGGCCGGATCGGCGTGACCCTCGGCCACCCAGGCGTCCAGCGCGCAGTCCGGTTCGTCATGGCCGCACGCGCGCGGGCAGCCCTCCGTCCCCGGCACCAGATCGGGGAAGGCGAGGATGACCCGGGACGGATCGACATGGTGGAGTCCGAAGGACCGGATACCCGGGGTGTCGATCACCCAGCCGTCCGCCTTCGCCAGCGGCAGCGCCAGCGCCGAGGTGGTGGTGTGCCGGCCGCGTCCGGTGACCGCGTTGACATCCCCGGTGATCCGGTGACGGTCGTCCGGGACCAGCGCGTTGACCAGCGTGGTCTTGCCGACGCCCGAGTGGCCCACGAAGGCGGTGACCCGGCCGTCGAGATATTCGCGTACGAGGTCCGCCGCGTAACCGCTCGCCAGTTCGTCGCGTCGCGTGACGACATAGCGGATGCCCAGCGCCCGGTAGGTCTCCAGGAGTTCGTCCGGTGAGGCCAGATCGGACTTCGTCAGTACGAGCAGCGGTTCGAGCCCTCCGTCGAACGCCGCGACCAGACAGCGGTCGATCAGCCGGGGGCGGGGCTCGGGGTCGGCGAGCGCGGTGACCACGGCCAGCTGGTCGGCGTTGGCGACGACCACACGCTCGTACGGATCGTCGTCGTCCGCCGTACGCCGCAGCACCGAGCGGCGCTTCTCGATCCGTACGATGCGCGCCAGCGTGTCCTTCTTGCCCGACAGATCGCCCACCAGGAAGACCTGGTCACCCACCACGGCGGCCTTGCGGCCCAGTTCGCGCGCCTTCATCGCCAGCACGACACGATCCTCGACGAGACAGGTCAGCCGGCCCCGGTCGACGGTCAGGACCATGCCCTCCGACGCGTCCTCGTGCTTGGGCCGGATATTCGTACGCGGCCGGTTGCCCTTGGGATTGGGGCGCTGGCGGATGTCGTCCTCGTCGGGGTTCTTGCCGTAGCGGCGCATCGCGTCAGGCTCCCGCTCCCGCGAGCATGTCCGTCCACATCCGTGGGAAATCGGGCAGGGTCTTGGCGGTCGTCCCGACGTTCTCGATCTCCACGCCTTCGACGGCGAGGCCGATGATCGAACCCGCCGTGGCCATGCGGTGGTCGTCGTAGGTGTGGAACACCCCGCCGTGCAGCGGGCGCGGACGGATGTGCAGTCCGTCCGCGGTCTCGGTGACATCGCCGCCCAGCTCGTTGATCTCCTTGGTGAGCGCGGCCAGCCGGTCCGTCTCGTGGAGCCGCAGATGGGCCACGCCCCGCAGGGTGGAGGGCGAGTCGGCGAGCGCGGCGACCGCCGCGATGCCGGGGGTCAGCTCCCCGACCTCGCTCAGATCCAGATCGACTCCATGGATCCGGCCGGTGCCCGTGAAGGTCAGGCTGGTGCCCTCGGCCGTCTCGGCGAACTCGCAGGA
The DNA here is from genome assembly GCF_042789485.1 of Streptomyces sp. NPDC056835. NCBI lineage: Bacteria > Bacillati > Actinomycetota > Actinomycetes > Kitasatosporales > Streptomycetaceae > Streptomyces > Streptomyces sp. NPDC056835. The sequence continues at coordinate 65,138 of NZ_JBHUBB010000008.1, read as the reverse complement.
ACCGCCCATCTCGGTGAAGATCCCGCGCAGCGCGTCACCCGGCTGAGTGGTCCGCTGGGGCCAGTCGGGGACGGTGACCCGGCCGCCGGTGACCAGCGCGGCGGCCAGGAACGGCTGGGCGTTGGAGAGATCGGGCTCGACGGTCAGATCGCGGCCGAGCAGCGCGCCCGCCGAGACCCGCCAGACATTCGGCTCACCACCGGTCTCGGGCTCGTCGACCTGGGCGCCGACCCCGCGCAGCATGTCGACCGTCATCCTGATGTGCGGCAGCGAGGGCAGTACGGAGCCCACGTGCCGTACCTCCACGCCCTGGTTGAAACGCGCACCCGAGAGCAGCAGCGCCGAGACGAACTGGGACGACGCGGAGGCGTCGATCTCCACCGCGCCGCCCTCCAGGGCGCCGCCGCCGTGCACGGTCAGCGGGAGCGAGCCGCGTCCGTCGTCGTCGATACGGGCGCCCAGCGCGCGCAGGGCGTCGATGACGCTGTGCAGCGGACGCTGATAGGAACGGGGGTCGCCGTCGAAGCGGATGACGCCGTCGGCGAGCGTCGCGACGGGCGGCAGGAAGCGCATGACCGTACCGGCGTTGCCGACATCGACGGTGGCCGGGCCGTGCAGCCCCGAGGGGATCACGCGCCACGCCTCGCCGCTCGGACCGGGTACGGCAGCGGCGGCGGAGCTGGACGACGAGACGGTCTCCTCGATGCCGACGCCCATGGCCCGCAGCGCGTCGGCCATCAGCAGGGTGTCGCGGGAGCGCAGCGGGCGGCGCAGCCAGCCGGGCTCGGCGGCCAGCGCGGCGAGGACCAGACCGCGGTTGGTGACCGATTTCGATCCGGGCACGGTGACCGTCGCTTCGACGGCCCCGTTTGCGTAGGGGGCGGGCCAGAGGGCGGGCTGCACGGAGCTTTCGGTCATGGCCAACACTTTAGTGGTTCTTGAGGGACCTCGATCCTGATCAAATAGGGAGAAACCAGGGCGTAATCAGAGGGTGATAAGAGGGCTGGACGATGAGAGGGCGAATTGTCCGCGCCCGTCGGCGTCAGAGACCCAACAGCCAGCGTCCGCCGCCGACCAGGGAGCAGAGCGAGACGGCGTGGAAGAGGAACAGCCACATCGCGGGCGGCGCGTGCGTCAGCCGGCCCAGCTGGTCCGCGTCGGAGTCCCCGGCGCCGCCGTAGCGGCGCTTCGCCTGGAGCTCGAAGGCGGGACGTACGCCCCCGAGGAGCAGAAACCAGACGGCGGTGTACGCGAACGCCGACTGGACGTCCGGACCTGTCAGCCCGGAGATGAGCAGGAAGGCCGCCCCGGTGACGATCACCGTGAGCGCGCCGTAGGCGTTGCGGATCATCACCAGCATCGCGAGCAGCAGAGCCGTCGCCAGCCACAGCAGCAGGGTGATGTGGTGCGCGGAGAGCAGCCAGGCGCCGCCGAGACCGAGCAGCGGCGGGGCGGTGTAGCCCGCGGCCGCGGTGAGGATCATGCCGGGGCCGGTCGGCCTGCCCCGGCTGACGGTCAGGCCCGAGGTGTCCGAGTGCAGCCGGATGCCGTCGAGCCGGCGTCCGGTGACCAGGGCTATCAGCCCGTGGCCGCCCTCGTGCGCGATGGTTATCGCATTGCGGGAGAGCCGCCAGAGCGGACGCGGTACGACGGCGGTGAGCGCGACGACCGCCGTCACGACCACCAGCCAGTCGTCAGGGGCGGGCTGGGTACCGAAGACGCGATCCCACAGATCGCCGATGGAGGCGGAGTCGATACTGGCCATTGCTCGGGCGGCTCCTCAGCTCGGTGGCGTCGTGGCGGTGTCGTGGCAGTGTGGCACCGACGTGCCATACGTAGGAAAACGCCGTCGCGCCTCACGCCGGTTCCGCCGGAAACCTGTGAACTGTCCCGCTCGGTGCCGAGTCGTGCACGTCAATGGTGCTGAGTCGCGCGCGTCAACGGTGCTGAGCCGCGCGCGTCAACGGTGCTGAGCCGGCTCCGTCAGCGCCGGTGAGTCATCGCCGTCGGTCGGCCGCCACGAAGTGGGCGGCCAGGGCGGGAGTGACGATCTCGGGCCGCTCCACGCCCGCCAGATGCGCGGCGCCCGCGACATCGAGCAGACTCGCGCCCGGGACCGCGCCGGCGATCTCGTACGCGTGGGACGGCGGGGTGGCGGGGTCGTCGAGACCCGCCACGACCAGGGTCGGCGCGGCGATGCCCGGCAGCGCCGCGCGCAGATCGTACGAGGCGAGCGCGTCGCAGCAGGCGGCGTAACCGGCGGGGTCGACGGCCCGGAGATCGTCGATGAGGGCGCGGGCGGCGGGAGTCGCCGCGAAGTCGGGGGAGTACCAGACGCCGGGGCGGCTCGCGGCCATCGCGCCGGTGCCCTCCGCCCGTACGCGCGCGGCTCTCTCCCGCCAGGGCCCGGGGTCGCCGAACCGGGCCGAGGAGCAGATGACGGCCAGCCGGGACACGCGCTCGGGGTGGTGCGCGGCGAGATGCAGGCCCACGGCGCCGCCGATCGAGATCCCCGCGTACGAGAAGGACGTCCAGCCCCGCGCGTCGGCCAGCCGCAGGACGAGGGCGGCCAGATCGGCGACGGTCGCGCCGGACCCGCCCGTGTCCGTGTCCCCGGGGCCGAGAGGGATCAGGTGTGAGGGGGACCCGCCGTGTCCCGGCAGGTCCCAGCGCAGGACACGGTGGGTGCGGGCGAGCGCGGCGAGCTGGGGTTCCCAGACGGCGAGCGAGGTGCCGAGCGAGGGGCCGAGGACGAGCGGGGAGCCGTGGTCGGGCCCGTCGAGGCGGAAGTGGGGCAGGCCGTCGGTCATGACGCGTCTCCGCTCACTTCGCCGGCTCCGGTCTCCGTGGGCTCCCCGGTCTTCGTGGCCTCCCCTGCCTCCCCTGTTTCTGTGGTCCCTTCCGACGTACGGCGCAGCGCGCGGTCCACGAGCAGGGCCGCCGAACCCGTGTAGCGCGTGGGGTCGGTGAGGTCACTGAGCCGCCGCTTGGAGAGCACTCCCGCCAACTCCGGCAGATCGGCGAGGGCGTCCGCCAGGGCCTCCGCCAAGGTGATCTCCTCGGCGGTGACGCGCCGGGACGCGGCCGTGAGCAGTTCCTTCGCCCGGCCGCGCCCGACGACCGGCTCCAGCTCCGCGATGAACCGCTCGCTGACGATCAGTCCCTCCGTCAGATCGAGATGCTCCCGCATCCGGTACGGGAAGACCCGCAGCCCTTCCGCCAGTTCGGCCGCGTGAGCCGCCGCCCCGCCGGTGAGACGGAGCAGTTCGCGCAGGGGCGCCCACTCCGCGTGCCAGGCCCCGGCCGGGCGTTCGTCCTCGGCGGCGAGTGAGAGAAGCAGCGTGGCGGTGAGCGCGGGTGCCTGCCGGGCCGCCGCCGTGATGAGCGTGGCCCGCACGGGGTTGGACTTGTGCGGCATGGCGGAGGACCCGCCGCCGCTGCCCTCCGCGACCTCGCCGATCTCCGTACGGGTCAGCACCAGGACGTCCGCGGCGAGCTTGCCGAGCGCGCCGCAGCCGAAGCCGAGGGCCTGGGCGAGGTCGGCGACAGGCGTACGGAGGGTGTGCCACGGCAGGAGCGGTTCGGCGAGACCCAGCTCGTGCGCGTACGCCCCGAGCAGCGCGGGACCGTACTCCCCGAAGGCCGCCAAGGTGCCCGCCGCGCCGCCCAGTTGGGCCGGGAGCGAGAGGGCCGCCAGCCGGTCGCGCGCGTCCAGGACCAGGCTGCGCCAGCCCGCCGCCTTCAGCCCGAAGGTCGTCGGGACGGCGTGCTGGGTGAGGGTACGGCCGGGCAGCGCCGTGTCGCGGTGCGCCGCCGCCAGCCGGGCCAGGGCCCGCGCCGTACGGTCCAGATCGGCCAGAACCAGCGGGAGGGTGCGTGCGGCGAGCAGCATCAGAGCCGTGTCCAGGATGTCCTGGCTGGTCGCGCCCCGGTGCACGTAGGGCGCGGCCTCCGCGCCCGCGGCGGCGGTGAGATCCGCGACCAGCGCGATCACCGGATTGCCGCCGTCGCGCGCCCGCAGCGCCAGATCCCGTACGTCGTACCGTTCGGCCCGCGCGGCGGCGGTGACGGCCTCGGCCGCCGCGGCGGGTGCGACACCGAGGCCGCACGCCGCACGGGTCAGCGCGGCCTCGGCATCCAGCATGGCCTGGAGCACGGCGCGGTCGCCCGTCGCGCGTTCGGCCGGGGACCCGGCCCGTACGGGTGTGAGCAGGCCCTCGTCGTCGTACGAGCCGTCACGTGAAGTCAAGGAACACCGTCTCTCGCTCGCCCTGGAGTCGGATGTCGAAGCGGTAGGTGCGGGGGCGGTCCGCCTCGGGCCTGGCCATCAGCGTCTCGCGCCGGTCCGGCGGCAGCGAGGCGAGCAGCGCGTCCGGCGCAGGCCCATCGGCAGCCCCGGCATCCCCGGGACCCCCGGCTTCTTCGGCAGCCTCGGCGTCCTGGGCATCCTGGGCAAGGTACGCCCGGGTGAAGAGGTGGTGCGTGAGCCCCCGCGCGAAGACGCACACGCTCAGATATGGCACGGCGGGGGCGCCCGGCGGCAGCGTACGCAGCGCGTAATGGCCGTCCGCGTCCGTCGGGACGCGGCCGAACCCGGTGAAGTCGACCCCGTCGCGGCCGGAGAAGCCCCCGCTCACCGGATCGCGCCGCAGCGACCCGGCCGCCCCTGCGAGCGAACCGCCGGGACCCGCCTGCCAGAACTCCAGCAGTGCGTCAGGGACGGGGGCGCCGGCTCCGTCGTACACCCGCCCGTGCACGGTGACCGTGTCCGGGTGGCCGGCCGGGGCGATGTCGCCACCGCCGGGGAAGGGCAGCGCGTACCCGTAGAAGGGGCCGACGGTGTGCGAGGGGGTGGGCGGAAGTACCGGCATCAGCGGCCCTCCTCGATCCAGGTGGCGGACGGTCCGTCGAGGACGATGTCCCAGCGGTACCCCAGCGACCGTTCGGGCCGGGACAGCCCGGGGTCGTACGTCGCGACCAGCCGCTCCCTGGCCGCCCGGTCCGTCACCGACTGGAGGATCGGGTCGTGGGCGAAGAGCGGGTCGCCCGGGAAGTACATCTGCGTGATGAGGCGCTGGGTGAAGGCGGTTCCGAAGAGCGAGAAGTGGAGATGCGCGGGGCGCCAGGCGTTCTCGTGGTTGCGCCACGGATAGGCGCCGGGCCTGATGGTCGTGAAGCGGTACGAGCCGTCGTCGCCGGTCAGTACGCGCCCCACCCCGGTGAAGTTCGGATCGAGCGGTGCCGGGTGCTGGTCGCGCGGATGCGCGTACCGGCCGGACGCGTTGGCCTGCCACAGCTCGATCAGCTGCCCGCGCACCGGCCGGCCCCGGCTGTCGAGAAGCCTGCCGGAGACGGTGATGCGCTCGCCCAGCGGCTCCCCGGCGTGCTGCCGGGTCAGATCGTGATCGGTCTCGGTGATGTCGCTGACGCCGAAGACGGGACCGGACAGCTCGACCGTTTCAGGATCCCCGGTCACCGCGACGAGCGGCTGCTTCGGGTGGCGCAGCACGCTGCTCCGGTACGGGGCGAAGTCACGCGGCGGATGGTGCGCGGGCGGCGCGCCCTGGGCGAGCGATGTCTCGTACGCCGCGTGGTGGGCGGTCAGTTCACGGTCGATGTCGGACTGGGTGAGAGCCATGGGATTACCGCCTCCCGGCGGACTTGAGGGCACGCAGCGCGGTGAGTTCGGCCGCCGACGGCGGCTCGGTGGTGGTCAGGGCGGCGGCGGTCTCCAGCTGCCAGCCGGTGGCCGCCCGTGCCTGTTCGACGGTGACACCGGGGTGCAGGGCGGTCAGTACCAGCTCCGCGGTGGCCGGGTCGGGGCGCAGGATCCCCAGATCGGTGATGACGGCGACGGGACCGGCTCCGGGCATATTGAGCCGGGCGCGGTCGCCTGGCCCCGATCCATGGCCGAGCGTGGTGACGAAGTCCAGCTTCCGTACGAAGCCGCGGAGGGAGTGGCGGAGCACCATGAGGACCCGGCCGCAGTTGGCGGCGATCTCCGGGGCGCCCCCCGCGCCGGGCAGCCGGGCCGCCGGGCGGCCGGCGCCGCGGTCCACCACCGTGGTGTTGATGTTGGCGAAGCGGTCGATCTGGGCGGCGCCGAGGAATCCGACGTCGATACGGCCGCCCTGGAGCCAGTAGTTGAACATCTCGGGGACCGACACCACCGCGTCGGCGGTCTCGGCGAGTTCGCCGTCGCCGATGGAGAGCGGCAGCCGGGTCGGCCTGGAGCCGATGGTGCCGGACTCGTAGAGCAGGACGAGCCCCGGATTGACGGTGTGACGGGCGAGGTTGGCCGCGGTGCTCGGCAGTCCGATACCGACGAAACAGGTCCTGGCACCGGCCAGCGCGCGGGCGGCGTTGACCTCCATCAACTCGTCACGACTGAAGGCCTCGGTCATCGGATGGGAGCCCCTTCGCCTTCGTTCTCGTTCCGTATATGTGTGTCGAGCCAGTGGGTGAAGGTGTCGCGGTCCCGGGCGATCGGATCCCAGGCCCGGTAGAAGTCGTTGTCGCGCACCGAGTAGCCGGTGGCGTACGAGGGGTGGGCGCCGCCAGGCACCACGCAGACGGCGTCGATCACCCAGTGGGGCAGCACCACGCCGCCGGGGCGCGGCTCCAGCGCGTCGACGGTCTCCTCGACGGTGACGAGCACCCGGTCCGCGGCGAGCGCGGCCTCCTTCTGGACCCCCGTCAGGCCCCAGAGCTGGACATTGCCGTCCCGGTCCGCCCGCTGGGCGTGGATCACGGTGACATCGGGGTTGAGCGCGGCGACCGCCGCCAACTCCTCGCCGGTGAAGGGGCAGACGACGGTGGAGACGGTGTCCGTACGGGTCGCGAGATCGGAGCCGCGGTAGCCGCGCAGTACGGCGAACGGCAGTCTGGAGGCCCCGGCCACATAGCGGTTCGCCATGCCCGCGTGGCTGTGCTCGTCCAGTTCGAGCGGGCGCGGCCAGCCGTTCTCCACGGCGTCACCGAAGCGGTGCAGCGAGCCGACGCCGGGATTCCCGCCCCAGGAGAAGATCAGCTTGCGCACCAGTCCCGCGCCGATGAGCTGGTCGTAGATGACGTCGGGGGTCATCCGCGCGAGGGTGAGATCGGTGATGCCCTGGCGGATGACCTCGTGCGCGGCGGCGAACGGGATCAGATGGGTGAAGCCCTCCATCGCGACGGTGTCCCCGTCGTGGACGAGCTCCGCCACGGCGTCGTGCAGGGTGCGTACGTCGGCCATCGTCGCTCCGTGGTGATGAGCACCGGAACTCTGAATGCTCAGTGTACTGATTGAATTCTCGATGAGGCCGTACAATTCCACCGAGTTACCCACAGGTCAATAGGTCAGTGTGCTTACGGAATCAGTGAACGTACGAAGAAGTGACGTCACGAGGACCCGAGGACCCGAGGACCCGAAGACACGAAGAGGGGCAGCGCGTGGCCGCGGTCGATCTCAGCACCCACCCCGGGCACATGGCCCGGCGGCTCCAGCAGGCGCACACCCTGATGTGGAGCGCGATGGTCTCGGAGGAGACCACCTCGCCGCAGTTCGCGGTACTCAACGCGCTCATCGGCGAGCCGGACATCGACCAGCGCACGCTGAGCGAGCAGGTCCGCCTGGACCGCTCCACCATCGCCGATGTGGTGGCGCGGCTGGCCCGGCGCGGGCTGCTTGAGCGGGTCCGCGATCCGCTGGACGGCCGGCGCAATGTCCTCAAGCTCACCGGCGAGGGCGTACGTCTGCACCGCAAGCTGGTGTCCCGTACCGCCCGGATGAACCGGGTCTTCCTCGCGCCGCTCGACGAGTCCGAGCGGGACACACTGCTGCGGCTGATCGCGCGGGTCACGGACGCGGCGGAGGAGCTGCGGGCCCCCTGAGACGCCCACGAACCCCCACCTGTTCGGCGTAACCTGGCGCCATCGCAGGCCAGAGGAGCGGTTGAGGATGTGCGGCAGGTACGCGGCGAGCCGTCGGCCCGAGGACCTTCAGGGAGTCTTCGGCATCGAGAAGTGGGAGCCCGAGGAGACCTTGGCCCCCGACTGGAACGTGGCTCCGACCAAAGAGGTCTACGCGGTTCTGGAACGCCCCGTGAAGGAGGCGGCGGACCCCGGACCGGTCCGTCAGCTGCGGAAACTCAAGTGGGGGCTCGTACCGTCCTGGGCCAAGACGCCCGAGGGCGGGGCGCGGATGATCAACGCGCGCGCCGAGACCGTGCACGAGAAGCCGTCGTTCCGGCGGCCCTTCGTCTCACGGCGCTGCATCCTCCCGGCCGACGGCTACTACGAGTGGGTCACCGGATCCGACGAGCGCCAGCTGGAGGAGCGGGGCAAGAAGAAGCGGCCCCGCAAGCAGCCGTACTTCGTCACCCCGGCCGACGGCTCGGTCATGGCGATGGCCGGACTGTACGAGTTCTGGCGGGACCGCACGCTGCCGGACGATCATCCGTCGGCCTGGTGGGCGACCTGCTCGGTGATCACCACCGAGGCGGAGACGACCCCGCTGGCGGTGGCTCCGGCCGAAGGTCCCGGATCGCTGGCGGAGATCCATCCCCGGATGCCGCTGATGCTGACGCCGGACCGCTGGGACGCCTGGCTGGACCCGGCCCGTACGGACCCCGAGGAGCTGCGCGCGCTGCTTGCCCCGCCGCCGGCCGGGCTGATGCGGGCGTATCCGGTCACGACGGCCGTCAGCAATGTCCGTAACAACGGCCCCGAGCTGCTGGAGGAGCTGCCGGCGCCGGAGGAGAGCACGCTCTTCTGACGCGACAGGCTCTGACAGGGCAGGCTCCGGTTGTGCCGGCCTCCAGTGCGCCGGCCTCCAGTGCGCCGGTCGCGCCGGCGTGCGCGCGGCAGGGTGGCTCTGTGACGGAGGATGGCCCTGTGACAAGCGACACGACAGCCGAGCCGGAGCAGCAGACCGTCGAGACCCCCGCCGGGGACGCCCGGATCACCTGGCATCCCGCGAAGCGCCCCCGCCGCGTCCTCGCCCTCGGCCATGGCGCCGGGGGCGGGATCGAGGTGCGTGACCTGCGGGCCCTGGCTGCCGCGCTGCCCCCGCTCGGGGTCACCGTCGCTCTGGTGGAGCAGCCCTGGCGGGTGGCGGGCAAGAAGCTGGCGCCCGCGCCGAAGACCCTCGACACCGGCTGGCGCGCGCTCTGGCCCGCGCTGGAGAAGCCGGGCGTGCCGGTGGTCGCGGGCGGGCGCAGCGCCGGGGCGCGCGTGGCCTGCCGTACGGCGCGCGAGCTGGGCGCGCACGCCGTACTGGCGCTGAGCTTTCCGCTGCATCCGCCGGGCAAGCCGGAGAAGTCCCGCGCCGCCGAGCTGCTGGGGTCGGGCGTGCCCACCCTCGTCGTACAGGGCGGGAACGACCCCTTCGGCAAGCCCGCCGAGTACGCCGAACTGCCGGGGGGTGCTCCGGGGGGCGCTTGTGGGGGCACTCCTGGAGGCGCGTACGAGCTCCTGGAGGTGCCGGGCGCCGACCATGGATTCGCCGTGCCCAAGAGGGCGCCCCTGTCGCAGGACGAGGCACTGGACATCATCACCGAGGGCGTCGCCGGCTGGCTCGCCGTGCCGGACGGGGCCCGGTGAAACCCCTGGGGAATGCCGGGCGCGAGGTCGCTGTTGTGAGGGACATCGGTAGACAGAGCACGAGAGGGAGTCCGTCGTATGGGTTCGACCATCTGCCCGCGCCGCTCAGACGCCACTGACCTGGAGTGGACGGTGCTTTCCGCGGCCAAGACCGCTTCTGTTCGGGCGGCCGGCGAGGCGGACCGGCAGCCCCCGTCGCATCAAGGTCGACTATTCTCCGATTCGAGTGGGTCCGCATTCGGCCCCGCCACATCGTTGGAGGAGGTGGGTCCGGTCACTGGGACCGACGGAGCGACCGACGACGGCCACATCGAAGAGACCACCGCCGAGCGCAATGCCCGTTTCGAGAGGGATGCTCTCGGCTACCTCGACCAGATGTACTCGGCCGCCCTGCGCATGACACGCAACCCGGCCGATGCCGAGGATCTGGTGCAGGAGACCTATGCCAAGGCGTACGGCTCCTTCCACCAGTTCCGTGAGGGAACCAACCTCAAGGCGTGGATGTACCGCATCCTCACGAACACATTCATCAACTCGTACCGCAAGAAGCAGCGCGAGCCCCAGCGCAGTGCCGCCGAGGAGATCGAGGACTGGCAGCTGGCGCGCGCGGAGTCGCACATGTCGACCGGTCTGCGCTCCGCGGAATCGCAGGCGCTCGACCATCTCCCGGACTCCGACGTGAAGTCCGCGCTGCAGGCGATTCCCGAAGAGTTCCGCATCGCGGTGTATCTCGCCGACGTAGAGGGCTTTGCGTACAAGGAGATCGCGGACATCATGGGAACCCCCATCGGTACGGTCATGTCACGACTGCACCGGGGCCGCCGCCAGCTGCGCGGCATGCTGGAGGACTACGCCCGTGAGCGCGGGCTCGTCCCGGCGGGTGTCGGAGAGTCGTTGGACGATCGGAAAGGTTCGGACTCATGAGCTGCGGAGAGCCGCATGAGACGGATTGCGCCGAGGTCCTCGATCATCTCTACGAGTTCCTCGACCACGAGATGCCCGACAGCGACTGCACCAAGTTCGAGGTGCACTTCGAGGAGTGCTCCCCCTGCCTGGAGAAGTACGGCCTTGAGCAGGCCGTGAAGAAGCTGGTCAAACGGTGCTGCGGGCAGGACGACGTACCGGCCGATCTGCGGGCCAAGGTCATGGGACGGATCGATCTGATCAGGTCGGGACAGGCCGTGCCCGAGCACGAGGTGTCGGCCGCGGGAGCGGATCTTCCGGGCGTCGCCAAGGAGTAAGAGGCCGCGCGGCCTCTAAGAACAGATTGACGAGAGGGCGTATCGCGTATGACGCGGTGCGCCCTTACGCGTACGCGCGCACCCCGTGCACCCCCTGCACGTGACTTTCGCGCGCGTACCCACCGTATGTCCGCGTATATCACCGCTGTCACCCGAAGGTGCTAATCGGCGGCAAACACCGGATGGTCGCCCTCCAACTCGCTAGCCTGACCCTCTGTTTGGGCCGGGGCCGAGAAGGGGGGAATACGCCGTGAGGGCCATTCCGGTGGCGGCGCGCGTCTATATCCTGGGTATCGCGCTCTGCGCCGCCCTCTGTGTCCGTCCCGCGCTGCGCCCGGACACCCCCTGGGGGGCGGTGGCGTTGCTGGCGGCGCTCTACGCCTGCTGTGAACTGCCCGCACGCAGCCGTTGGCCGGGACGCTCGGTGAGCGGTTCCGCGCCGGTCGTCGCCGGGTCGTTCTTTCCCGTGCTGCTCGCCGCCGCCCTCCTGCTGCCGCCCGCCGCCGCCGCACTGGTCGCCGTACCGGGCGCGCTGCTCGGCCGGATCGATCGGCGTCCGAGGAGCGCGCGGCGGATCTGGCGCGCGGCGCAGCTCACCGTCGCCACCTGGGCGGCGGCTCGGGCGCAGCTGCTCTTCGGCGGTCCTGTCGCGCTCGGCGGCGGGGGATACGGGCTCACGACGCCCGACTTCCCGTATGTGCTGCTGCCCACGGGCGCCGCCGCCCTCGCCTTCTGTCTGGTGCTCGCCGCGCTGGACGGCGGCATCCTGGTCACCGCCGAGCGGCTGCCGCTGCGCGGCGCCTGGCGCGGGCTGGTGCCGCGCTCGCTCGCCCCGCTCGGCGCGCACGGGCTCGCCGGACTGATGATGGCCGTCCTGTGGCGCAGTCCGTTCGGGCCGCTCTCCGCGCTCTTCGTCCTGCTGCCGATGTACATCTCCTGCTGGGTCTTCGCCCAGTACCACCGCGAGCGCGCCGCCCACCAGGCCACCATCAGAGCGCTCGTGCAGGCCGTCGACATCAAGGACCGGTACACCCGCGGACACAGTGAGCGGGTGGGGCACGCCTCCGTACTGATCGCCCATGAGCTGGGCATGGAGAAGGAACGGATCGAAGTCCTCCGGTTCGCCGGGATCCTGCACGACGTCGGCAAACTCGGCGTCCCGACCCGGGTGCTGCGCAAGGACGGCCCGCTGACGCCCGAGGAGCGCCGGGTGATCGAGCTGCACCCCGAGTACGGGCACGAGATGGTGCGCGGCATCGGATTCCTGGGCGAGGCGCGGTCCGCGATCCTGCACCACCATGAACGGCTCGACGGCACCGGCTATCCGTACGGACTCGCCGGGCAGCGGATCCCGGAGTTCGCCCGGGTGGTGGCCGTGGCCGACGCCTTCGACGCGATGACCTCGACCCGTTCGTACCGGCGGGGGCGGCCGGTGCCCACCGCGCTGGCGGAGCTGGAGCGGTGCGCGGGGACGCAGTTCGATCCGCGGATGGTGCGGGCGCTGGTACGGGCGCTGGACCGGCACGGCTGGCAGACGGTGGTCACGGCGGACGAGGCCGCGCCACCGGCCCCGCCGCCCGCGGGCCAACCGCCCGCCCCGTCACCCGGCGCGCCGCCCGCCCGTACGTCCTCCGCCCCGCCCCCTGTCCCGGCCGTCCTTCCGGTGCCCGCCACGGCCGGGCGCGGAAACGTCCCTCCTGCCCGGACCGGCGGCGCGGGCCGCGCGCCCCATGCCGGCCGTACCGCCTGGACCCGCCGGAGCGGCGGAAGTGGCGGAAGCGGTGGGAGTGGCGGAAGCGGTGGGAGTGGCCGGAGTGGCGGGAGATGACCTCGGCCGCGGTCGGGGTGCCGGCCGCCGGGCGCCGTCCCGTCCCCCGCACCGTCGTCGCGGTGTACGGCGCGGCGGCCCTGCTGACCGCCGCCGGGCTCGGCTCCACGCTCTGGCACGGCCTCGCCGACCCCCGGATCGCGCTGGCCTTCGGCGTACTCATCGCCGTCGGGGAGTTGGCGCGCTGGGGCGCGCTGCCCGGTGAGCGGGAGCCCGCGCCGGTCGCCGCCGCCGGGGCCCTCGCGTACGCGCTGCTCGGCGAGAACGCCGGACAGCCGGTCGGCCACGGCGTGCTCCAGACCGTCACCGTCGTCCTCACCGCCGGGCTCGCCGGGGCCGTACCGCATGTCGCCCGGGGAAGCGGGCCCGCACTTGACCACATGGCGAGACGCGTTCTCGCCGTCGGCTTCGCCGCCTTCTGTTTCCAGCCGCTCTACGACTCGGCTGAGCTGCGGGAACGCTTCGGCGCCGGGCCCGGCTACGCGATACTGCTGCTCCTGCTGCTGGGGCTCACCGCGCTCTGCGACGCCGTACTGGCCGCGCTCGTCCTGCGGGCCCGCACCCGCCACCCCTTCGGGCCCCTGCTCCGCGACGAACTGCGCGCGCTGCTGCACATCGGCTCAGCCGTCTGTGCCACCGGAGCGGTGATCGCGCTCGGGGTCGCCGTCGCCGGGCTGTGGGCGCTGCCGGTGTTCTGTGTGCCGCTGCTGCTGACCCAGCTGTCCTTCCGGCGCTACGCCGCGGTGCGTACGACATACCGGCAGACGATCGCCTCCCTCGCCCGTGCCACCGAGATCGCCGGATACACCCCCCAGGGCCATGCCCGCAGGGTCGCGGAGCTGAGCCTGGCCGTCGGCCGTGAGCTGAGGCTTTCCGGCCCCGAACTGACCGTTCTGGAGTACGCCGCCCTGATGCACGACATCGGCCAGCTGTCCCTCGTGGACCCGGTGCCCGACGGTGCCACCGCCCTGCTGCCGGTCGCCGAGCAGCGGCGGATCGCCCTGCTCGGCGGCGCGGTGGTCCGCCAGACCGGAGTGCCCGCCGCCGTCGCGGTGGTGGTGGAGCGGCAGGCGGACCCGTACCGGGAACAGCCGATATCCGCCCGGATTGTCCGCGCCGTCAATGCGTACGACGATCTGACAGGGGAATGTGGCACTGCGAGTGGACCGCTCAGCGCGCTGGAGCGGCTCCGGCTCGGGACGGCGCACGACTACCAGCCCGAGGTGGTGGAATCCCTGGCGCGCGTGCTCTCCCGAGGGCGGTCGGGCCCCTGGTCCGAGGGGGTAACCCATGGGTAATGAGCGGGCGTCCGACCGAGCATGGTTGGATGCGAAGAGGAGCAAGACGTGGTGTCCGGGGGCACTGACCCGAACGACCGGCAGGCGGGAATCGTGAGGATCTTCGGGAAGGTACGGCATCGGCCCTCCGCCTCGTGGCGGCAGGCCACCGACCGCGCGTTCACGCTGATCGGTGACGGCCGGTACGAGGACGCGGGGGCGCTGCTGACGCGCGCGGCGGATCTGGAGCCCTGGTTCTCCGAGTCCTGGTTCAATCTGGCGCTGCTGCACAAATTCCGGCACGACTGGGAGCAGGCGCGCGCCGCCGGGCTGCGCGCCGTCGCCCTGCTCGACAAGGAGACCGGCGCGCCCGACTGGTGGAACGTGGGGATCGCCGCCACCGCGCTCCAGGACTGGCCGCTGGCCCGCCGCGCCTGGCAGGCGTACGGACTGCGGGTGCCGGGCAATCCGCACACCGTCGAGGCCAACGGCGAGCCCGAGGGCATGGAGCTGGGCAGCGCGGCCGTCAGGCTCTCGCCCGAGGGCGAGGCCGAGGTCGTCTGGGGCCGTCGGCTCGACCCGGCGAGGATAGAAGTGCTCTCGATCCCGCTGCCGTCGTCGGGCAGGCGCTGGGGCGAGGTCGTCCTGCACGACGGCGTACCGAACGGTGAGCGTACGACGGCATCGAGCCCGGACGGCGCCACCCGCGCCTATCCGGTCTTCGACGAGATCGAGCTGTGGGCCCCCTCGCCCGTGCCCACCTGGGTGGTGCTGCTTGAGGCGGCGACCGAGGAGGACAGGGACGCCCTGGAGCGGCTGGCCGCCGACGCCGGATTCGCCGCCGAGGACTGGTCGTCGTCCGTACGGCTCCTCTGCCGGGCCTGCTCGGAGTCCACGATGCCGAGCGCCGAGGGCGACGGCGAGCATCTCGATCCGCACGACCACAGCGAGCCGGGCCATCCGGGGCCGCTGGGCCACCGTACGGCCGGCGACCTGTGGGCCCCCGAGCGCGAGTGCGGGATAGCGGCCCCGGCGGCGCTGGTACGGGGCCTGCTGGACGGCTGGGTCGCGGACAGCCCGGACACCCGCGAGTGGCGCGATCTCGAAGAGGTCTGCTGAAGGCTTCGCCCTCGCCTCTCCGGGGACACCCGCCGGACACCGCCGGCAGGGGGCGATCCGCCGGTCCGTCTGCCGCGAACGTGCTGAGACCCCCCGAGGCCTGCCCTTAGGCTGTATGGGCACATCGCACGGATCGTGCAGGCAGCATCGGGTACCGAGGAAGGCGTACTGCGGACATGGCGCAGCAGGAGACGGACCAGCGGATCGACAGTGGGACCCCGGTGGCGGAGCCGGGGGACGGGTTCGTCGTGGACACGGAGGACGCCGAGGCGCGCGAGCTGGCGCACCGCGAGCGCGGCACGTCCCGCCCGATCACCGTCGTCGGGAATCCGGTGCTCCACAAGGAGTGCCGGGATGTCACGGAGTTCGGTGACGAGCTCGCCGCGCTGATCGACGACATGTTCGCCAGCCAGCACGCAGCCGAGGGCGTGGGCCTGGCCGCCAACCAGATCGGTGTGGACCTGAAGGTCTTCGTCTACGACTGCCCGGACGACGACGGCGTACGGCACGTCGGCGCCATCTGCAACCCGGTGCTTGAGGAGCTGCCGCCCGCCGAGCGCCATCTCGACGACTCGAACGAGGGCTGCCTCTCCGTACCGACGGCGTACGCGGCGCTGCCGCGCCCCGACTACGCGGTGGTGCGCGGCCAGGACGCCCAGGGCAAGCCCGTCAGGGTGCGCGGCACGGGCTACTTCGCCCGCTGCCTCCAGCACGAGACGGACCATCTCTACGGCTACCTGTACATCGACCGGCTCTCGAAGCGCGACCGCAAGGACGCGCTCCGGCAGATGGCGGAGAACACCCCGCGCTACGAGACCGTTCCCAACCCTTCCTGAGGACGCGGATCCGCGTAGGGCGGCGGGGGCACCACCGCGTGCTGGTACTCCTCCCAGATCAGCGGCGGGAACGCGCTGCCCCGCTCGGAGTCGGGGCCGCCCACGCCCTGCATGGGAAGCAGGTGCGGGACGTCCGGCTTCGTACGGAACATCGTGACCGACGTGCTCAGTTCTCCGGTGGTGCCGATGAACCAGGCTGATTTCATGCGGTCGTTGGGACCGGTCTTGCCGGCCCGGACCGAGTAGTAGGCCACCCCGTCCTTCGGAGGTCCGAGGGCGCTCCAGCCCACCTGCTGGAGCGCCCCGCCGACGATCGCGGCCACCGTCGGGTCCATCGCGCGCCGCGCCCGGGGCTTGTCGAAGCCGTCGACCGCGACACCGGCCCGCTCGACCTCGGTCACCGAGTACGGCTCGGTCGCGCGGCCCTCGTTGACGAAGGTCGTATAGGCGCTGGCCAGCCGGACGGCGCTGGGGGTCGAGGTGCCGATCGAGAACGTCGGTTCCAGCTTCGCCATGCTCTCCTCGCGCAGTCCCGACGCGACCGCCAGTTCCTTGACCGTCTTCAGCCCGATCTCCTTTCCGATCCGCACGAACGGGGTGTTGTCGGAGTCCACCAGGGACTCGTCGAGGTTCACGGAGAGGGCGGGAACCCCTGTCGGTACGCTCAGCGGTCCGTTCCCGCTCCGGGCGGCGCGGGCGGCGGCCTCCTGCTGCCGGGCGCCGCCCTGCTCCAGGGCGGCGGCGTACACGAAGGGCTTGAACGCCGAGCCCGCCGGCACGCCCGAGGTGTCCGCGTTGTTGCTGAAGTGCTCGATGGCGTCGGAGCCGCCGTACACCGCGACGATCGCCCCGTCCTCGGGCCGTACCGAGGCCGCGCCGACCTGCACATGCCGGTCGGCCGCGCGCTTCTCCGGGTCGAGGCGGTCCACGCGTACCTTCTCGACGGCCTTGGTCAGCGCGCGCACCTTGTCCTTCTCGAAGGTGGTGTGGACGCGGTAGCCGCCACCGGCGAGATCCTTGTCGGTGAGCCCGCTGCGGCTCTTGACGTACTTGTTGGCGATGTCGATGAGATAGCCGATCTGCCCCGCCTGGCTGGTCGGTTTGACGGGGGGTTTCGGCTCGGGGAACTTCTTGTACTTCGCGCGTTCCTCGGCGCTCATCGAGCCGGTCTCGACCTGACGGTCCAGGATCCAGCCCCACCGCTCCACGGCCCGCCTGTGGTTGGCGGGGCTGAGCGCCGGGTCGAAACTGTCCGCGCCCTTGAGGAGCGAGGCGAGCAGGGCGCCCTGACTGGGGTTCAGCTCCTTGGCGGGGACGCCGTAATACGCGTACGAGGCGGCCTGGACGCCGTAGGAGTCGCGGCCGAACCACGAGGTGTTCAGATAGCCCTGAAGGATCTCCGACTTGGGCTTCTGATTGCTGACCTTCAGGGAGAGGAAGAGCTCCTTGACCTTGCGGCTGACGGTCTGGTCCTGGCTCAGATAGGTGTTCTTCACATACTGCTGGGTGATCGTGGAACCGCCCTGGGTCTCCTCGCCCTTGACGATGTTCACGGCGGCGCGGGCGATGCCCGTCACCGAGACGCCCGAGTCGCTGTAGAAGTCCGCGTTCTCCGCCGCGATGACGGCGTTCCGGACGGACTCGGGCACCTGCGCGAGCGCGATGTCCTGCCGGTTCACATCGCCCACGCTCACCATCCGGCTGCCGTCGGCCCAGTAGTAGACGGTGGCCTGCCGGCGCGCGGAGTCGTGCTCGCCCGGGATCTCGACATTCATGTAGATGGCCACGAAGAGCCCCGCGAGCGCGCCGGCGGAGAGCAGGAACAGGCCGGAGACCAGCTTCCAGGAGGGCATCCAGCGCCTCAGGCCGCGCCGGCCGCGGCGGGGGAAGTCGATGAGCCGGCGGCGTCGTTCGCGATGGCCGGCCGGGGCGTCGTCGTTGTCGGCCGAGTTCTTTCCGTGGTTCGCGCGGCGTGTGCGGGGCAGCCTCATGGGGGGCGTGGACCTCCTCGATCATGAGCCGCCACTAGGGGGGTTGGCGAGCTCGAAAGGTAGACCTTCTGGGCAGTGATCCCGGTTGGTTCGCTTGCGGAATCTCCACATCCGGAGGAATGCCTTTCCACTTCCATTCCGCCTTGCCGGGGACCGGTTGACGCGCGTCGACCCGTACGCCAATCTCTGCGTACGACCAAGCCCCGGCAAAGGGAGATCCGATGCTCAGACGCACCGCCCGACTGTTGCTCAGTCTTGTCATGGCCATGTCCTTCGCCTGGGCCGGGGTGCTCGCCACGGCCGGTACGGCACAGGCCGACGGCTGCTACACGTGGTCCCGCACGCTCTCCCAGGGCGCCTCGGGCGCCGATGTCACCCAGCTCCAGATCCGGGTGGCCGGCTATCCGGGAACCGGCGGCGTACTCGCCATCGACGGCTCGTACGGCCCGGCGACCACCGCCGCGGTGCAGCGCTTCCAGTCCGCGTACGGGCTGGCGTCCGACGGCGTCGCGGGCCCCGCGACCTTCAGCAAGCTCTACGCGCTCCAGGACGACGACTGCACCCCGGTCCACTTCAGCTACGCCGAGCTGAACAACTGCAACAGCACCTGGGCGGGCGGCGCGGTGGACGCGGCCACCGCCAAGTCCAACGCCCTGCGCACGATGTGGAAGCTGGAGGCGCTGCGCCACGCGCTGGGCGACCAGCCGCTCCGGGTCACCAGCGGCTTCCGCTCACAGGCGTGCAACAACGCGGTCGGCGGGGCGTCGAGCAGCCGCCATCTCTACGGGGACGCCGCCGACATCGGCGCCGGGCCGCACTCGCTCTGCACGCTGGCGCAGACGGCCCGTAACCACGGCTTCAACGGGATCCTCGGCCCCGGCTACCCGGGCCACGACGACCACGCGCATGTCGACCACCGGCCGAGCCGCTACTGGTCGGCGCCGAGCTGCGGCATCTGAGCAGGTCACGTCTTCTGGATGAGGTCCGGGGCCTCACGCGGCGTGCGAGGGGCCCCGGAACGTACGGCGGTACGCGTTCGGGGTCGTCCCGAGCGTCCGCAGGAAGTGATGGCGCAGCCCGGCCGCGTTCCCGAACCCGGCCCGGCCGGCGACGCTGTCCACCGTCTCGTCCGTCGCCTCCAGCAACTCCTGTGCCAGCAGCACCCGCTGGCGCAGCAGCCAGCGGTACGGGGTGGTCCCCGTCTCCTGCTGGAAGCGGCGGGCGAAGGTGCGCGGCGACATATGAGCACGCTCGGCCAGCTGCTCGACGGTCATCTCGCGGTCCAGATGCCGTTCCATCCAGCCGAGGACGTCACCGACCGTGTCACAGCGGCTGCGGGGCAGCGGGCGCTCGATGAACTGGGCCTGGCCGCCGTCGCGGTGGGGCGGTACGACCATGCGGCGCGCGATCGCGTTGGCGACCTCGGGGCCGTGCTCCGTCCGTACGAGATGGAGGCAGGCGTCGATCCCGGCGGCCGTACCGGCCGAGGTGATCACCGGCCCCTCGTCCACGTACAGCACATCCGGCTCCACGACGGCCCGCGGATAGGTACGGGCCAGCTCCGCCGCGTGCCGCCAGTGCCCGGCGCACCGGCGCCCGTCCAGCAGCCCGGCGGCGCCGAGCACGAAGACCCCGGAACACACGCTCAGCACTCGCGAGCCCCGGTCAACGGCCCGGCGCAGGGCGGCGAGCAGGGCGGGCGGATAGTCGCGGCCGATGTACGACTCACCGGCCGGTACGGCGATCAGATCGGCCTCTTCGAGCCGGTCCATGCCGTGCAGGGAGCCGATCGTGAACCCCGCGTGGGTCCGCAGCACGGGCCCCTCGGCCGACACCACCGCGAAATCGTGCACGGGAAGACCCTCGTCGCTCCGGTCTAAGCCGAACACCTCGCACAGGACGCCGAGTTCGAAGGGATGCACTCCGTCCAGCAGGACGGCGGCCACATTGTTCAGCATGGATTCAGTGTGGCAGTAATTCGATGGTTGATGACAGTCCTGCCACTGCTTTCCCTGCCAGGAACCGGCGACAGTGGGGACATGGACACCTTCCTGACAGTTGTCGCCCTTATCGCCCTGTTTGTTCTGCTGCTTCTGCCGCCGCTGATCTGGCACCTCAAGGACCGGGCGATCGACCGCCAGCTACGCCGCGCCGAACACCCGGAACGCCCGAAGGACGCCCCGGGCCCGCGCCCCGCCGCCACCGCGCCACGGCCGTATGCGCGAGCGCCGCGCCCAGTGCACCGACCGCGTACCACAGCAGGTCAGGGGCGTTGAAGGTGGAGCCGAGCACCAGCCGCGCGAGCACACTGCGCGCGGCCAGCTCGGCGGGTACGGAGGTGAGCTGGAGCACTTCCACGGCCCAGCTGAACCCGAGCGCGACGGCCCCGGCGGCGAGGGGCCGGACCCGGGGAGCGACAAGCACCACCAGCGTGTACACGAGCACGGTATAAAGCGCGTCCCCGCCGTACTTGGCGACCGCGCCCGTCCCCGCCCCGACGCCCCTGATCCCCAGCCCCGCACCCACGGTCATCACGGCCGCGCCACCCGCCAACAGGCGCGTACGCGCGAGAGATCCCATGGGGAGAGACCCTATGCGCTCGCGCGCCCGGTCAGCCGCGGTTCTTGACGCGGTGGTCGTAGTAGTGCTCGTCACCGACCAGAACCGAGGTGACATGGACGGGAAGGCCATCCGGAGTGCGAGGGACCTCCTGGGAGGTCTGGCGGCCGAAGCCGAGCGAGACCCCCGGGATGAACGGATACCCGGCCTCGCTCCGGTCGACGGTCCAGCCCCGTTCCACCGCCCCGCGGAAAAGGTCCTCGGCGGGGGTGGTGAAGACGTCGTCGCCGTCGAGGAGCACGCGGACGTCGGTCCGGCGGCCCTCGCCGGGCCACCACAGCTCGATCGCGGTGACCACGTCACCGGCGCCTTCCAGCAGGACGCTGACCCGGATCTCCCGCCAGGACGTCACGATGGTCTTCGAGGGGTCGTCCTCGTCGTCGTCCACTTCGTGCGGCCCCCAGGGAGAAACCGCCGCGACGGCCTCATCGAGGCTTGTCCCCAGCAGTACGGGCCCGGCGCCACGGGGCGGATCCAGAACGATGTCCATGGGGCCTCATTCTCCGCCACGGCACTCCCCTGCGACGGCCTTCGCGACGGCCTTCGCGGAGAAGCGGAGAAGACGCGGCTCAGCGGGCTTCCGGGGTGGGGGTGCCGTAGCGGAGTCCGTCGACGAGCAGCGCGACCATCCGTCGCGTGTGGCCGTTGTCGTCCTGGGCGGGAAGGGTCAGATTGCCCGTGGCGCGCAGCAGGTCTTCCGGGTCGACGTCGGAGCGGATCTCGCCCGCTCGCGCCGCGGTGTCGAGGAGCGTGCTGAGGACGGGCACGAAGCGCTGCTGGAAGTAGGCGGGCAAGGTGTCGTAGGCCGGGTCCCCCGAGTGCAGGGCGGCGCTGAGCCCGCGCTTCGTGCCGATGAAGACCGCGAAGCGCTGCAACCACCTGGCGAGCGCTTCGGCTGGTTCGTGCTGCGCGGCGAGGCATGACGCGGCGTCGGCGCAGGCGTCGACTTCGTGGCGGAAGACCGCGGCGATGAGGTCCGAGCGCTGCGGGAAGTGGCGGTAGAGGGTGCCGGCTCCCACGCCCGCCCTGGCGGTGATCTGACGTACGGGCGCGTCCACTCCCGAGGTGACGAAGACTTCCGCGGCGGCCGTGAGCAGGGCCTCGGTGCTGCGCTGCGCGTCGGCGCGTACGCGTTTACGGGGCTGTCCTTCCGCCGTGCCGGCGTCGGCTTCCCGAGTCGTGTCCTCGCCCACGATGTTTCCCCTTGCTAACCGGAACGCTGTTCCGTATTGTTTAAGTTGAACGCTGTTCCGCTTGGTCAGCGTAGCGCCCCGCGTGGGGCGTCATCAACGCGCGAGGAGATTCATGAAGTACCGCACACTGGGCCGGACCGGCATCAAGGTCAGCCCGTACTGCCTGGGCGCGATGATGTTCGGCGCCATGGGCAACCCCGACCACGACGACTCCGTCCGGATCATCCAGAAGGCGCTGGACGCGGGCATCAACTTCGTAGACACCGCCGACGCCTACTCACGAGGCGAGTCCGAGGAGATCGTCGGGAAAGCTCTCAAGGGCCGCCGGGACAACGTCGTTCTGGCCACCAAGGTTCACCTCCCGATGGGCGACGACCCCAACCAGCGGGGCAACTCGCGGCGCTGGGTGATCCGCGCGCTGGAGGACTCCCTGCGCCGCCTGGGGACCGACCACGTCGATCTGTTCCAGATCCACAGGCCCGCGCCGGACACCGACGTGGAGGAAACCCTCTCGGCACTCACCGACCTCGTACGCGCGGGGAAGGTCCGCACCATCGGTGCCTCCACGTTTCCCGCCTCGGACATCGTCGAGGCGCAGTGGGTCTCCGAGCGCCGGGGCCTGGAGCGGTTCCGCACCGAGCAGCCGCCGTACTCGATCCTCAACCGCGGCATCGAGCGCGAGGTGCTGCCCGTCTGCGAGCGTTACGGCATGGGCACCCTGGTCTGGAGCCCTCTCGCGGGAGGTCTGCTCACCGGCCGTTACCGCAAGGGCCGGCAGCCCGACACCCACCGCGCCGCCTTCGGCTTCAAGCACCTGAGCGACGAGCGCCGACTCGACGCGGTCGAACAGCTCATCCCCGTCGCCCAGGACGCCGGGATGTCACTGACCCACCTGGCGACGGCTTTCGTCATCGCCCACTCGGCCGTCACCTCCGCGATCATCGGCCCGCGCACCATGGACCACCTCGACGACCTCCTCGCGGGTGCGGAGATCACGCTGGACGACGAAATCCTCGACCGGATCGACGCCATCGTGCCCCCCGGCACCGACGTCGGGGCGCTCGACATGGCCTACAACTCGCCTGCTGTCGAACAGGCCCGCTTGCGCCGCCGCCTCCCCGACGAACGCTCCGCCGCCTGAGCGGAGCGGCCGAGGAGCCCGACCGGCGGGGCGCGGCGCCGGACCGGCGGGCGCCGCACCGCCGATCGGTCGGGATCGGTCAGGTCACTTCCCGCTGTCCCCTCCCTGCGACAGGACCGTAGGGTGCGGCTCGTCCGACTCCCAAGGAAATTGCGCGAGTTTGCGGAGTCCACGTTGACGACGCTGAATGTGTGTCTGACGATCGGGGTGCCGCCCAATCTCAAGCAAGATGGCGGACGGGAGAGTGGCCATGAAGTTACGGTTTCTCGGTAAGAACTCCACCCCTGGAGACAGCCCCACGCTGTACGCCAGTGACCAGGACAGTTACGTCGTCCAGGGCTGGCAGCACCCAGCGTGACGAACTCTTCAACAGCTTCACGCACGACGCCTTTCATCTGGAGCTGAGGGACGACTACGGCTCGCCCATCGAGGACACGCCCTACGCCCGCTGGCAGAGGGGAGAACCGGACGATTTCGCGTGGCTCGGCCCGTGGATGGCGCTCATGAAGCGCGTCATCGGGGACGGCAAGACGGTCCGGAGGGTGCGAATCGTGTCCGAACCGCACTCCCAGTACGTCGGTTGGGAGCACTCGCTCACCCGACTGAACCTGGAGGCCGGAGAGGACATTCGGTGGCTGCCTCGGCACCAGCTCCCTGAAGGCGCGTCCTTCCCAGTCGCGGGGAACGACTGGTGGCTCTTCGATGACCGTCTTCTGGCCGTGGGTCACTTCGACGACGAGGGCCGAGTCCTCGGGTTCACGTCAAGACGAAGGTCTTCCGGGTCTGGCATCCCACTCTGGTGTGGGGGACGCTCCAGACCGCCGAGTACGCGGCTGAGACGTTCAAGCAGGTCGTCGACTACTACGAGGTCCCTGACGACACGGAGTCCGCCGTGGCGAAGCGACTGGAGCGTCAGCAGTACCTCTACCGGGGTGACCGCATCTTCAACGTGCTGCTGGCTGAGCAGGCCCTCTACACGAACTTCGGTGGCCCAGAAGTGATGAGAGGGCAGTTGGACCGACTCCTGGCGGTAATGACACTGCCACGGTTGAGCCTGGGCATCGTTCCAAGGCGAGCTGAGATGCGCATCTGGCCCGGCAACTCGTTCTCGATGTTCGATACCAAGCTTGTGCTGGTTGAGACCTATTCGGCCGAGTTCTCAGTCACTCAGCCGCGCGAGATCGCCTTGTACGCGAGGGCTTTTGACCTCCTGAAAACCTCGGCGGTCTATGGCAGGACGGCGCGGGCCCTGATCAGGTTCGCCTTGGACGATCTTGGCTAGCCAGCACCTTCCGCCTCGATCTGTACCGGGTCAGATCCTGTACTCGTCGTGTGGGACGGCCCTTTTCCATACCGCTTCGAAGGCCGAAGCGCACAAGTGAGCCACGGCCGGATCGTCGGACATCTCGGGTTCCGCGGCCTCGCCGATGCCGGAGAAGTGATTGAAACGCACGAGCCTGCCGTCGATGAGCCAGAAGTCGTTGGCGGGCAGGGCGATACCCAGAGCCTGACGGCGGGGCAGCCGGCGGACCCGGCTCGCGCGGTTGCTTGTCGCGCAGCAGCTGGACGAGTGGGGGATTCCGCGTGCGACGCCCACCGCCGCCGTGGTCGTCGCCGTCCTCGCTGAGCTGGCCGCGAACGCCGTGACGCATGGCCGCACTCCTGGGCGGGACTTCGAGGTGCGGCCGGCTCTCGCGTCGGCGGTCGTTCGGATCGAAGTCCTCGACACACGGCCCGATCGGCTCCCACGCGTGCCCGGCCTCACCGCCCCGCCTCCACCGGACGCGACCAACGGGCGTGGGCTGTTGCTCGTCGCCGCGTATGCCGACCGGTGGGGGTGGAGCGTGCGTGACGCGTACACCACCAAGACGGTCTGGGCCGAGGTGGACTACCGTCCGGGTGCTGGATGATCTCGTCCGGAGCAGCCCTTCCCGGTTCCGGCGGGCCGCCGGTCACGCGAGTTCCCGCAGCGCGCGGTTGATCGCCGCGTTGCGGACCACGCACGCGCCCCACACGCCGAGTCCCCATACGGCGAACACCGTGATCTGGGTCGCGGCCTCCCCCGCCCCGAATCCCCAGCACAGCGCTCCCGCCACCGCGCCCGCCGCGAGGACGACCGGCAGCACGACCCGGCTCCGGCGCAGACGCGAGGGCCAGGACCGGGTCACCAGCACCCCCGCCCTCCTCCTCGCGGCCCGGATGAGCGCATATCCCGGCGAGCCCCGCGAACGATACGAGGAGTGCCACCAGAGCGGCCTGCCCGTCCCTGCTCTCGCTCCAGACCCGCACCAGGGCCGGCAGCACCAATGCCGCCGCCACGGCCGGGCCGGAATTTGCGTCGGCCCCCTCGCCGGCCCCTCGCCGCGCACGGCCCGCCCTAGAAGTCGTCGTCGAAGCCGACCGTGCCCTCCACCGCGACCTGGTACGCCGACGGACGGCGCTCGAAGAAGTTCGTCAGCTCCTGGACGCCCTGGAGCTCCATGAAGGAGAACGGATTCCGCGAACCGTAGACCGCCGGGAAGCCCAGCCGCTGGAGGCGCTGGTCCGCGACGCACTCCAGGTACTCGCGCATCGACTCGGTGTTCATGCCCGGCAGGCCGTCGCCGCACAGGTCCCGGCCGAATTGCAGCTCCGCCTCGACCGCCTCCTTCAGCATGTCCGTGACCTGCCGCTCAAGGTCGTCGTCGAAGAGGTCCGGCTCCTCCTTGCGTACGGTGTCCACGACCTCGAACGCGAAGTTCATGTGCATCGTCTCGTCACGGAACACCCAGTTGGTGCCGGTGGCCAGGCCGTGCAGCAGACCGCGCGAGCGGAACCAGTAGACGTACGCGAACGCGCCGTAGAAGAACAGCCCCTCGATACAGGCCGCGAAGCAGATCAGATTCAGCAGGAAGCGCCGGCGGTCCGCCTTCGACTCCAGGCGGTCGATCGTCTCGACCGAGTCCATCCACTTGAAGCAGAACTGGGCCTTCTCGCGGATCGACGGGATCTCCTCCACCGCGTCGAAGGCCGCCGCGCGGTCCGCCGGATCGGGCAGATACGTGTCGAGCAGCGTCAGATAGAACTGGACGTGTACGGCCTCCTCGAAGAGCTGGCGGGAGAGATAGAGCCGCGCCTCGGGGGAGTTGATGTGCTTGTAGAGCGTCAGCACCAGGTTGTTCGACACGATCGAGTCGCCCGTCGCGAAGAACGCGACCAGCCGGCCGATCATGTGCTGCTCGCCGGGGGAGAGCTTGGCGAGATCGGCGACGTCGGAGTGCAGGTCGACCTCCTCCACCGTCCAGGTGTTCTTGATCGCGTCGCGGTAGCGCTCGTAGAAGTCCGGGTAGCGCATGGGCCGCAGCGTCAGCTCGAAGCCCGGGTCCAGGAGGTTCTTTTCCGAAGTGGTCATTACTGGCAGGCCTCGCAGGACTCGGGGTTTTCCAGGGAGCAGGCGATCGCGTCTTCGGAGACCGCCTGCGCGGGTACGGGTACGGGTACGGCGGCGGTCGCACCCGCCGCCCGCGCGATCCGCGTCGCCGGACGCGAGCGCAGGTAGTACGTCGTCTTCAGGCCCTTCTTCCAGGCGTACGCGTACATCGAGCTGAGCTTCCCGATGGTCGGCGTCTCCAGGAACAGGTTCAGCGACTGGCTCTGGTCGAGGAACGGCGTACGGGCCGCCGCCATGTCGATCAGTCCGCGCTGCGGGATCTCCCACGCCGTACGGAACAGCTCGCGCACCTCCGCCGGGATCCAGCTGAACCCCGCCACCGATCCACTCGACTCGCGCAGCGCCTCGCGCGTCTGCGCGTCCCAGACGCCGAGCCGCTTCAGCTCGTCCACCAGGTACGAGTTGACCTGGAGGAATTCCCCGGACAGCGTCTCGCGCTTGAACAGGTTGGAGACCTGCGGCTCGATGCACTCGTACACGCCCGCGATCGAGGCGATCGTCGCCGTCGGAGCGATCGCGAGGAGCAGCGAGTTCCGCATGCCGCTCGTGGCGATCCGGGCGCGCAGCGCGGCCCAGCGCTCCGGCCAGTTCAGCTCCACGTCGTAGTGGTCGGGGTGCAGCACCCCGCGCGCGGCGCGCGTCTCGGACCAGGCGGGGAGCGGGCCGTTGCGTTCGGCGAGCGCGCAGGACGCCTCGTACGCGGCGAGCATGATCCGTTCGGCGATCTTCGTGGAGAGTGCGGCGGCCTCGGCGGAGTCGAAGGGCAGCCGCTTCTTGAAGAAGACGTCCTGGAGGCCCATCGCGCCCAGGCCCACCGGGCGCCACTTCGCGTTGGAGTCACCGGCCTGCTCGGTCGGGTAGAAGTTGATGTCCACGACCCGGTCGAGGAAGGTCACGGCCGTACGGACGGTCTCGTCCAGCCGCTCCCAGTCGATGTCCCCCGACGCCGGCACGAACGAACCGAGGTTGATGGAGCCGAGGTTGCAGACGGCGGTCTCGCCGTCGTCCGTCACCTCCAGGATCTCGGTGCAGAGGTTGGAGGAGTGGACGACGCGGCCGGGCTCGGCGGTCTGGTTCGCCGTACGGTTCGAGGCGTCCTTGAAGGTCATCCAGCCGTTGCCGGTCTGGGCGAGGGTGCGCATCATCCGGCCGTACAGCTCGCGGGCCGGGATGGTCCTGCGCGCCAGTCCCGCGGCCTCCGCCTCGCGGTAGCGCGTGTCGAACGCGTCGCCCCACAGGTCGACCAGTTCCGGCACGTCGACGGGGGAGAAGAGGGACCAGACGCCGTCCGACTCGACCCGGCGCATGAACTCGTCCGGGATCCAGTGCGCGAGATTCAGATTGTGCGTACGGCGGGCGTCCTCACCGGTGTTGTCGCGCAGCTCCAGGAATTCCTCCAGATCCGCGTGCCAGGTCTCCAGGTAGACGCAGGCCGCGCCCTTGCGCCGGCCGCCCTGGTTGACGGCCGCGACCGAGGAGTCGAGGGTGCGCAGGAACGGGACGATGCCGTTGGAGTGCCCGTTGGTGCCCCGGATCAGCGAACCGCGCGAACGGATGCGGGAGTACGAGAGGCCGATGCCGCCCGCGTGCTTCGAGAGCCGCGCCACCTGGTGGTAGCGGTCGTAGATCGAGTCCAGTTCGTCCAGCGGGGAGTCCAGCAGATAGCAGGAGGACATCTGCGGATGGCGCGTACCGGAGTTGAAGAGGGTGGGGGAGGACGGGAGGTAGTCCAGCCGGCTCATCAGCCGGTAGAGCGCGGCGACCTCGTCGAGCGCGCGGGCGCTGTCGTCCTCGGCCAGCCCTGAGGCCACGCGCAGCATGAAGTGCTGCGGGGTCTCGATGACCTGGCGGGTGATCGGGTGGCGGAGCAGATAGCGGCTGTAGAGGGTCCGCAGCCCGAAGTAGCCGAAGCGGTCGTCGGCTTCCTGGTCGATGAGCGCGTCGAGGAAATCGGCGTGCAGCGTGACGAGGCCGGCCGTACGGTCCGCGATCAGGCCCTCGCGGTGACCGACGGCGACGGACGCGGAGAACGCCACGGCGCCCTGGCCCGCGGCCTCGTCGGCGATGGTGCGGGTCAGCAGCCTGGCCGCGAGCCGGGAGTAGGCGGGGTCCTCGGAGATGAGCCCCGCGGCCGCCTCGGTGGCGAGCTCGCGCAGCTCGGCCTCGTCCGACCGGGCGTTACGGCCGCGCAGCGCGGCGGCGGCGACTCTTCCGGGGTCGGTGTCGGGCAGATCGGCGGTCAGGTCCGTCAGGGTCCGCAGCAGTGCGGTCCCCGGTCCGTCGACCGCCCGCGCGGCGGCCTCGGAGATGCCTGAAGCCGGATCGGCTGGCGCGATGGTCACGTGGTGCTCTCCCTCGCTCGGCTCTGGGCCGTCGGGAGGGGAGCGGGCAGGTTCTCGCGGTACGGACCGTACGACCCGGATCGGGGCAGCACGGCGTACGGCGCCCACCGGCCCATCCACGAGGCCCGGACGTCTCGGCGTCCGATTCGGTCGAACCGGACGCACTGTCGGCAGGTGTTCGGACTCGTGGGTATGGCAAAGCACACCACATCACACCGTTGCGGGACAGTTCCGGATTCGCACCGGATTCCCCTGCGTGACAGCGGGGTCGAGCATACATGTGGGGGCTGGCTCGGGTACCACCCCCCAGATGTTGTGTCGTGCGTCATTCCGTTCGGGCCCGCGCGGACAGCGAAAGGGCCGCCGGATCCCCCTCGTTCCAAGGGATCCGGCGGCCCGTCCAGGCCGTACGCGACCGGTCAGTGGCCTCCGGAGCCGCCCGAGGTCGCGGCCGGCAGTTCGACCTTCACGCCCGGGTCGCCCGCGTCCGCCGTGTAGTCGGACGGGCTCGTCTCGTCCGTGCCCTCCGGGGCCTTGGCCGCGCGGAGGACGAAGGTGAGCGCCACCGTCACCACCAGGTTGAGCACGAACGCGGTGAGGCCGATGTAGCCGATCTCACCCAGCCCCGGGATCTCCTTGGAGCTGCCGCCGAAGTGCGCCTGGGTCGGGCTGGCCACGCCGTACGCCGCCGCCGTGCCGTACACCATGCCGACCGCCCAGCCCCCGAGCAGCGCCCAGCGGTGGAACCAGCGGGTGAAGAGGCCGCCGACCAGGGCGGGCATCGTCTGGAGGATCCAGATCCCGCCCAGCAGCTGGAAGTTGATGGCGACGGTCTTGTCCATGGTCAGGACGAAGACCAGCGCGCCCACCTTCACCAGCAGCGAGACCAGCTTCGAGACCTTGGTCTCCTGCGCGGGGGTCGCGTCCGGTTTGATGAAGTCCTTGTAGATATTGCGGGTGAAGAGATTCGCCGCGGCGATCGACATGATCGCGGCCGGCACCAGCGCGCCGATGCCGATGGCCGCGAAGGCCACCCCCGCGAACCAGTCGGGGAACATCGTCTCGAAGAGCTGAGGGATCGCCAGCTGTCCGTTGTCCACCTTGACCCCGGCGGCGATCGCCATGAAGCCGAGCAGCGCCAGCAGTCCCAGCATCAGTGAGTACAGCGGCAGGATCGTGGTGTTGCGCCGGATCACCTCGCGGCTGCGGCTGGAGAGCGTCGCCGTGATGGAGTGCGGATACATGAAGAGCGCGAGCGCGGAACCGAGCGCCAGCGTGGCGTAGCCCCAGTGCCCGGCCTCGCCCGGCGCGAGCGCGCCGCGTGGCTGGCCGGTCGCCGGGTTGGTCTGCGCGAAGGCGTCGCCCGCCTTGGCGAAGATATCGTCGAACCCGCCCAGTTTGATGGGGATGTAGATGATCGCCACGACGATCACGATGTAGATCAGCGTGTCCTTGACGAAGGCGATCAGCGCGGGCGCACGCAGCCCCGAGGAGTAGGTGTACGCGGCGAGCACACCGAAGGCGATCAGCAGCGGCAGGTCCTTGATGAACCAGTGGGTGTTCTCACCGCCGCCGACGCCCATCACGTCCAGCACCGCCTGGATGCCGACGAGTTGGAGCGCGATGTACGGCATCGTGGCGAGGATGCCGGTGACGGCGACCGCCAGCGACAGCCCCTTCGATCCGAACCGGCCCCGTACGAAGTCCGAGGTGGTGACGTAGCCGTGCTTGTGCGACACCGACCAGAGGCGGGGCAGGAAGGTGAAGATCAGCGGGTAGACCAGGATCGTGTAGGGCACGGCGAAGAAGCCGGCCGCGCCCGCCGCGTAGATCGCCGCCGGTACGGCCACGAAGGTGTACGCCGTGTAGAGGTCGCCGCCGAGCAGGAACCAGGTGACCCAGGTGCCGAACGACCGGCCGCCCAGGCCCCATTCGTCGAGGCTGTTCTCGTTGGCGGCCTTGCGCCAGCGGGCCGCCAGGAACCCCATGACCGTGACGGCCACGAAGAAGAAGATGAAAACGGCGAGTGCCACGCCGTTCACGCCGTCCTTCATTTCGACGCACCTCCCTCGCGGGAGCGCTGGTCACGCTTCCACAGCTGGTAGGCGGTCATCGTGAGCACCGCCGAGACCGGGACCCAGAGCATCTGGTACCAGTAGAAGAAGGGGATGCCGATGAACGTCGGCTCGATCTTCGCGTAGGACCCGACCCAGAGCATCGCCACGAAGGGCGCGAGGAGGCAGAGGGCGATGATCACCCGCGCGGGGGTGACCGTGGGGGGTGGTTTCTCTTCCGGAACTTCCGACATCGCGGCTCCGTTCCCTCGTTGATCGCCTGTGGTAATGCGCAGGAAATCTAAGCGAAGGCGCTGGTCAGCGTAACCCCCTGTCCGAATGTCGTTACATCAACGGTATGCGGACAGGGGCGCGCGGGGGCAGCCGTCGGCGGCGGCTGCCCGGTCCGGCTGTCAGTGGGGCCGGGCCGTCAGTGGGTGGGCGGCCGTCAGTGGGCCGGGCGCTTCAGTCTCGCCACGAACTTGTAGCGGTCGCCGCGGTAGACGGACCGCACCCACTCCACCGGCTCACCGACCGCGTCCAGCGAGTGCCGCGAGAGCATCAGCATCGGCAGCCCGACGTCCGTACCGAGCAGCCCGGCCTCGCGCGGGGTGGCCAGCGAGGTCTCGATGGTCTCCTCGGCCTCGGCCAGACGTACGTCGTACACCTCCGCCAACGCCGTATAGAGCGACGTGTACTTGACGAGCGAGCGGCGCAGCGCGGGGAAACGCTTGGCCGAAAGGTGTGTGGTCTCGATGGCCATCGGCTCGCCGCTGGCCAGCCGCAGCCGCTCGATCCGCAGCACGCGCCCGCCGGTGGTGATGTCCAGCAGCCCGGCCAGGGTGTCGTCGGCGGTGACATAGCCGATGTCCAGCAGTTGCGAGGTGGGTTCCAGGCCCTGGGCCCGCATGTCCTCGGTGTACGAGGTGAGCTGGAGCGCCTGTGAGACCTTGGGCTTGGCGACGAACGTGCCCTTGCCCTGGATGCGTTCGAGCCGGCCCTCGACCACCAGCTCCTGGAGCGCCTGGCGCACGGTGGTGCGCGAGGTGTCGAACTCGGCGGCGAGCGTACGCTCCGGAGGCACCGGCGTACCGGGCGGCAGCGTCTCCGTCATATCGAGCAAGTGCCGCTTCAACCGGTAGTACTTGGGCACGCGTGCCGTACGGGTGGCGGGGCCGCTCTCGGTCTCCGTACCGCCCCCGTCCGTGGCCATGGCCTGCCTTCCCGACTCCTGTGCTGCTGCCGTCACCGGCTCCTCCGTCTGTCGCGGCTCACATGGTGGCACGGTCCGGCCACGGGTCGTCGCCCTGCCTCAGGTGTCGGTCCGATAACGGACACGACTGCCCTTCTTATACACCCTTGACACCCCTAAAGGTCTAGGCCAAGCTCCCCGTACTGGTCTAAACCATTAAAGACCAGGTCCCAGCCCCAGCAGTACTCGTCGTAAGTCTTCGCGGTCTTCGCGGTGGGCAGGGGTTGCAGGCATCCCTGAGGAGGGTGGCGTGAAGCGCAAGCTCATCGCGGCGGTCGGCGTCGCGGGCATGATGGTCGGTCTTGCCGCGTGTGGTTCGGATGAAGGCTCGGCGTCCAAGGACCCCAAGGACCGTAAGGAGACGCTGACCGTCTGGCTCATGTCGGACGCGCAGAGCACCTGGCCGGAGCTGGTCAAGGATGTCAACGCGCAGTTCAAGGCCAAGTATCCGAATGTGACGGTCAAGGTCCAGTACCAGCAGTGGGCGGACAAGGCCAAGAAGCTCGACGCGGCGCTGGCCGGCGACAAGTACCCCGATATCGTCGAGCTCGGCAACACCGAGACCATGACGTACATCCTCAACGGTGCGCTCGGCGAGATCGACCCGAAGAAGTACGAGAACTCGGACACCTGGATCAAGGGCCTGAAGGACACCTGCTCCTTCGAGGGCAAGCAGTACTGCGTGCCCTACTACGCCGGTGCGCGTGTGGCCATTTACAACAAGGACATGTTCAAGGCCGGTACCGGCTCGGACCAGCTGCCCACCACCGAGGCCGAGCTGACCGCGGCGCTGGACAAGGTCGGCGCCAAGTACGGCAAGGACAAGGCGTTCTCGCCGCTCTACCTGCCGGGCCGTTACTGGTACGCGGCCATGTCCTACGTAGCGGCGTACGGCGGCCGGATAGCCGAGTACGACGAGGGCGCGAAGGAGTGGAAGGCCACCCTCTCCACCCCGGAGGGCCAGAAGGGCATCCAGCACTTCGTCGACCTGGTGAAGAAGTACAACCACGGCGACAAGACCAAGGACGAGGCGGACCACGCCAACGTCATGGCCAACGAGAAGACAGCGCTTCTCTACGGCAACGGCTGGGAGGCCGGCAGCGTCGTCGACTCCGCCACGAACGGCAACCCGAAGCTGAAGGACAAGATCGGCACGGCCGGTATGCCCGGCCCCGACGGCAAGGCCCTGCCGTCCTTCATCGGTGGCTCCGACCTCGCCACCATCTCCAAGTCCAAGGTCCAGGACCTCGGCGAGGAGTGGATCGCGGCCTTCACCAGCGCCAAGTCGCAGGAGGTCCTTGCCTCCAAGAACATCCTGCCCAACAACACCAAGCAGCTGGAGCCGCTGAAGGCGAAGCCGGAGACCGCGCCGATCGCCAACGCGGTCCCGGACGCGTGGTTCACCCCGATCGCCCCGGGCTGGACGGCCATCGAGAAGAAGGAAACCCTTGAGGTGATGCTGCTCGACATCATCAAGGGCAAGTCGGTGGCCGACGCCACGAAGGCGGCCGACGCGGAGATCAACCAGCTGATCAACGAAGAATCCTGAGTCCGCCGAGCGTCTGAGTCTCCGACTCCCATGTCTCCGACTCTGTTGATCGCCTAGGTCATAGGGGGGTGGCGGGCCCGCGAGGGCTCCGCCGCCCCCCGTACTCCGGTACCAGGTCCGAACGGAAGGCCAGCACAGTGAGTGCCGCCGACATGAAAGCAGCCGACCCTCCGGTAGCCGTCGCACGCGTCCCCGAGAGATCCGGCTCCCAGCCGCCCGCGGGCGGGCAGCGCAAGCGGCGCAAGGCCGGCGCGCTGCTGCCGTACCTCCTGATAGCCCCCGCGTTCGTCGCGATCGCCGCCGTCTTCGTCTGGCCGCTCATCAAGACGATCCTCATGTCCTTCCAGGACGTCGGCCGCCGTGAGCTGTGGAGCGGGGAGGCCGCCCCCTGGGTGGGCTTCGAGCAGTTCACCAATATCCTCGGCGACGGCGAGTTCTGGGCCGTCGTCTGGCGGACCATCATCTTCATGGTCGCCTGTGTGGTGGCCACGATGGGTATCGGGCTCGGCATCTCCATGCTGATGCAGCGCATGGACACCTGGGTACGTCTGCTGCTCACCGCCGCGCTGGTGGCCGCCTGGTCGATGCCGCTGCTGGTGGCGACCTCCATCTTCCGCTGGTTCGCCGACTCCGACTACGGCGTCCTGAACATGGTGCTGACCAAGTACCTCGGGATCGACGCCCAGGGCCACAACTGGTTCCTCGACCCCAAACAGGGCTTCCTCGTCATCGGAGCCGTCGTCGTCTGGGGCGCCATCCCCTTCGTCGCCGTCACGCTCTACGCGGCGCTCACCCAGGTCCCCCGGGAGCTGGAGGAGGCCGCGGCCCTCGACGGCGCAGGCGTGGCCGGGGTCTTCCGCTTCGTCACCTGGCCGGTCATCAAGCCGGTGTTCCAGATGGTGGCCACACTGTCCGTCCTGTGGGACTTCAATATCTTCGGCCAGATCTTCCTGATCCGCGGCAACAAGCCGGAGCCGGAGTACTCGGTCCTCGGGATCTACTCGTTCGAGAAGGCCTTCGAGTCCAACTCGTTCAGCCAGGGCGCGGCCATCTCCCTCATCACGGTCCTGCTGCTCTCCGGTGTCGCCGTGTACTACCTGCGTCAGCTGCTCAAGATCGGAGAGGTCGAATGAGCGCCTCCACCGCCTCCACCTCCCAGGCCCTGCGCCCGGACTCCGGGCGGAGCACCGAGCCGGGCGACCGGCAGGTCCTGCGCAAGGACCGCAAGAAGAACCGGCTCGTCTACAACATCCTGGGCCTGGCCGTGTTCGTCCTCATGGCCTTCCCGGTGTACTGGCTGATCATCAGCGCCCTGCGGCCGAACCACGAGATCCGCAGTTACGACCAGACCCTCTGGCCCTCGTCGATCACCTTCGACAACTTCCAGCGGGCCATCAACCAGCCGAACTTCGGCACGGCCATCCAGTCCAGCCTGATCATCTGCGGCGTCGCGGTCATCGGCGGCATGCTGCTCGCCACCATCGCCGCCTTCGCCATCGGCCGCTTCCGCTTCCGCGGCCGCAAGTTCTTCATGATCGTGCTGCTCGTCGTGCAGCTGCTGCCGCCGACCTCGATGCTGATCCCCATCTACATCCAGCTCAACGACCTGGGCGGGCTGAACGAGTACTGGGGCGTCATCGTCATCTATCTGGTCTCGACACTGCCCTTCGCGACCTGGATGATCCGCGGCTTCATCGTCAACATCCCGCCGGAGCTGGAGGAGTCCGCGATGGTGGACGGCTGCAGCCGGATGGGCGCCTTCTGGCGGGTGACCTTCCCGCTGCTCGCCCCCGGTCTCGCCGCCGCGGCGATCTTCTCCCTGATCACGGCGTGGAACGAGTACCTGCTCGCCTATGTCGTCCTCCAGGACAACGACAAGTACACGCTGAACGTGTGGCTGATGAACTTCACCAACTCGTTCGGTGTCGACTACGGAGCACTGATGGCCGCCTCGACCCTGATCGCCATCCCGGTCGTCGCCTTCTTCCTCCTGGTGCAGAAGTACATGGCCACCGGCCTCACCTCCGGCGCAGTGAAGGGCTAGGACCGCCGATGACGACGCTCGTAAGCAGTACGGACACCCTCACCCGCGACGCACTCGCCGTGCTCCAGCCCGGTTTCCTCGGCACCACCGCTCCCGACTGGCTGCTGCGCCGCCTCGGCGAGGGCCTTTCCTCCGTCGGGCTCTTCGGCCGCAACATCGCCACGCCCGAGCAGCTTGCCGCGCTCACCGAGCGACTGCGGGCCGAACGGGACGACGTCCTCGTCGCGATCGACGAGGAGGGCGGCGATGTCACCCGTCTGGAGGTCAGGCACGGCTCCTCCTTCCCCGGCAACTACGCCCTGGGCGCCGTCGACGACGTGGACCTCACCCGGGCCGTCGCCCGCGAGCTGGGCCGGCGGCTCGCCGCGTGCGGGGTCAACCTCAACTGGGCCCCCTCCGCCGACGTGAACTCCAACCAGGACAACCCCGTCATCGGCGTACGGTCCTTCGGCGCCGATACGGCACTGGTGGCCCGGCACACCGCCGCGTATGTGGAGGGTCTGCAGAGCGCCGGGGTCGCCGCCTGCACCAAGCACTTCCCCGGCCATGGCGACACCTCCGTCGACTCGCACCACGCGATGCCCCGGATCGACGTGGACCTGGACACAGTGCACGCCCGCGACCTGCTGCCTTTCCGCGCGGCCATCGCGGCGGGTTCCAAATCGGTCATGAGTGCGCATATCCTGCTTCCCGCGCTCGACCCGGACCGCCCGGCGACCCTCAGTCCGCAGATCCTCATCGGTCTGCTCCGTGAGGAACTGGGCTTCCAGGGCCCGATCGTCACCGACGGCATGGAGATGCGGGCCATCGCCTCGACGTACGGGATCGAGCGTGGCTCCGTCCTCGCGATCGCCGCGGGCGCCGACGCCATCTGCGTCGGCGGCGGCCTGGCGGACGAGGGGACCGTGCTGCGGCTGCGCGACGCGCTGGTGACGGCGGTACGGAACGGCGAACTGCCCGAGGAGCGACTGGCCGACGCGGCCGCGCGGGTGCGCGGACTCGCCGACTGGACGCTGCGGGTCAGGGGGGCTTCGGAGCCGGGCGCGGATGCGCAGGAGGGGACCGCGCCCGGCACCGCGTACGGCGCCGCGTCCGGTACGGAGATCGGCCTTGTCGCGGCCCGCCGCGCCGTGCGGGTGACGGGCAGCGCGCCGCCGCTCACGCGAGCGCCCTACGTCGCCGCGTTCACCCCCGTCGCGAACATCGCCGTCGGGGAGGAGACCCCGTGGGGCGTCGCGGCGGAGCTGGGGCGGCTGCTTCCCGGTACGGAGACGGGCTCGTACAGCGGCGCCGAAGCGGCCGGTACGGACCCGGCCGCGCTGGCCGGCGATCTGCTCGCCGCCGCGGGCGACCGTACGATCGTCGCCGTCGTACGTGACGCGCACCGCCACCGCTGGATGTCCGACGCGCTGGACGCCGTGCTGGCCGCCCGCCCGGAGACGGTCGTGGTGGAGATGGGCGTGAACGAGGCGGAGCCCCGCGGCGCGCTGCACATCGCGACCCACGGCGCCGCGCGGGTCTGTGGACGGGCCGCGGCCGAGGTCATCACGGGCCGCCGGGACTGACCGCCCCGGACCGGGGCCGATACGACGGTGCCGGGCCATCCCTTCGCGGGGGTGGCCCGGCACCGTCGTGTGCGCGCGGGTGACGCGGTGGCTCAGATGCCCTGCCAGTCCGGCTTGGACGCGAACGTGGCGCGGAAGTAGTCGGCGAGCTTCAGCCGGGACGCCGCCGCCTCGTCCACGACGACCGTGGCGTGCGGGTGGAGCTGGAGCGCGGAGGCCGGTACGAGTGCGGCGACCGGGCCCTCGACGGCCTGCGCGACCGCCTCCGCCTTGCCCTCGCCCGTGGCGAGCAGCACCAGATGGCGGGCCTCCAGGATGGTGCCGATGCCCTGCGTGATGACATGGTGCGGCACCTCCTCCGGGCTGTCGAAGAAGCGCGCGTTGTCCTCGCGGGTCTGCCGGGTCAGCGTCTTGATGCGGGTGCGCGAGGCGAGCGAGGAGCAGGGCTCGTTGAAGCCGATGTGCCCGTCCGTACCGATACCGAGCAACTGGAGGTCCACACCGCCGGCCTCGGCCAGCGCGCGGTCGTACGCCTCGCACGCCGCCTGGACGTCCTCGGCGGCGCCGTCCGGCCCGATGAAGGAGCTCTCGCTCAGCCCCAGCGGCTCGACGACCTCGCGCAGGACCACCGAGCGGTACGACTCGGGGTGGCCCGCGGGCAGGCCCACGTACTCGTCCAGCTGGGCTATCCGCGCGCGTGAGGCGTCCACCTCACCCGAGCGCACCTTGGCCGTCAGCGCCTGGTAGATGGGCAGGGGGGTCGAGCCGGTGGCCACACCGAGCAGAGCGTCGGGCGTGCGGCGCAGCAGGCCGGCGATGCTGTCCGCGATGAGCTCGCCACCCGCCGCGGCGTTCTGGACGATGACAACTTCCACGCTGGACCCTGCCAATCTGGAAATGAGACTTTTGTGGTATAGACCAATTCTAGCAGAGGGTGCCGGATCGTCCCCCAACGTGCGGGAAAGGACCGGGGACGGGCGGGGGACGGACGGGGAACGATCCGGGGGCGGCCCGGTGGCGGGGGCACGACGGCCCATGGTCGACTGGGAGGGGCCGAGGGGGATGACCGACTCTGGAGGGCACCCAGCATGTCTGCCGCGCTGTCGGGCGACTCGTGCGAGCGGGCCGGCGGCATCATGTCCGCCGAGGTCGCGGAGCAGCCCGCCGTACTGCGGCGGATCCTCCGGGACGGCGCGCCCGGCGTCCGCGAGGTGGCGGCGGCCATCGCGGCGCGCGAGCCGCGTTTCGTCCTGCTCACCGCCCGCGGTACGTCCGACCACGCCGCGCTCTACGCGAAGTATCTGCTGGAGATCCTGTGCGGACTGCCCTGCGGACTGGCCTCCATGTCCACCACGACGGCGTACGGCGCCAAGCCGGACCTCACCGATGTGCTGGTCATCGGGGTCAGCCAGTGGGGCGGCTCGCCCGATCTGGTGGCCTCCACCTGGGCCGCGCGGGAGGCCGGCGCGACCACGCTCGCGGTGACCAACAACCCCGACTCGGCGCTGACCGCCGTGGCGGAATTCCATATCGACGTCCTGGCGGGCCCGGAGAGGGCGCTGCCCGCCACCAAGTCGTACACCGCCTCGCTGCTCGCGCTGTATCTCTTCGCCGAGGCGCTCGGCGGCCGGGACGGCGCGGCGGCCGGCGGTCTGCCGGACCTCGCGGAACGGGTGCTGGCGCGCGCGCACGAGGTACGGACGCTCGCCTCGCGCTACCGCTTCGCCGAGCGGATGGTGATCATCTCCCGGGGCTACGGCTATCCGACGGCCAAGGAGGCGGCGCTCAAGCTCATGGAGACCTGCTACATCCCCGCGCTCTCCTACTCCGGCGCGGATCTGCTGCACGGCCCGCTCGCGATGGT
The DNA here is from genome assembly GCF_042789485.1 of Streptomyces sp. NPDC056835. Taxonomy (NCBI): domain Bacteria; kingdom Bacillati; phylum Actinomycetota; class Actinomycetes; order Kitasatosporales; family Streptomycetaceae; genus Streptomyces; species Streptomyces sp. NPDC056835. Next base: position 26,211 of record NZ_JBHUBB010000008.1, on the reverse strand, counting down.
CGACAACATCTCGCCGGTGATCGCGATCGTCCCCGAGGGCAAGGGCGGAGAGGCCCTTCAGCCGGTCCTCGCCCGGCTGCGGGCCCGGGGCGCCGACCTGTTCGTCGTGGGGTCACCGGCGGAGGTCGAAGCGGCGTCCGCGGGGTTCGTGCTGCCGACGGACGGAATCCCGGAGGAGCTTCAGCCGATCCTGCAGATCCTGCCGCTCCAACTGCTGGCCCACGAGGTGGCCATCGCCAGGGGGCAGGATCCGGACGCGCCGCGCACGATGGCGAAGACACCGGAGACCGGCTGACCCCGCTCCCGGACGGGCTCCGCACCCGCGGGCCGCGGCGCCGCGACGGGACCCTCAACCCGTACGGCACCGCAGCCCGGAGTTGCTACGGCCGGCAGGTGTGCGGTCCCGCGCGGCCGTTGGGAGAGGTCCCGTCGCAGTCAGGGCAGAGAGCGCCGGTACCTCGGTCCACCCTCCTGTGCGGGGAGGGCGGAGGCTCATACAGCATTGTGGACTAGACCATTCTGGCTGTCCATGCGTGTACCGAGCCTATTTCCCTCCTACCTTCCAGTACAGACCACGGTTCGTCCGGGTTCATACCGCGGGTACGCTCGCCTGTGTGCCCTCCATGAACGACCTCGTACGCCAGCACACAGCCCTCAGTGAGTCCGACCTTGAGTGGCTTCATCTGCTGGTCTCGGAGTGGCAGCTGCTCTCCGACCTCTCCTTCGCGGATCTCGTGCTCTGGGTCCCCACCCGCGACGGCACCCGCTATGTGTCCGTCGCCCAGATGCGGCCCAACACCGGACCCACCTCCTATCAGGACGACATGGTCGGCCATCTCGTCCCGCGTGGCCGCCGGCCGCTGCTGGACGCGGCGCTCGACGAGGGGCGGATCGTCCGGGAGGGCGACCCCGAATGGCGTGAGGAGGTGCCCGTACGGGTCGAGTCCATCCCCGTACGGCGCGAGGGCCGTGTCCTCGGGGTCATCGCGCGCAACACCAATCTGCTCACGGTCCGCACCCCCAGCCGGCTGGAGCTCACCTATCTCCAGTCCGCCTCCGACCTGGCCCAGATGATCGCCGCCGGGTCCTTCCCCTTCCCCGGCCAGCAGGTCGACATGGACGCCTCCCCGCGCGTCGGTGACGGTCTGATCCGGCTGGACGCGGACGGGGTCGTCCAGTACGCGAGCCCCAACGCCCTCTCCGCGTATCACCGATTGGGACTCGCGTCCGACCTGGTGGGACACCATCTCGGCCGCACCACCGACGAACTGGCCCCCGCGCGCGGCCCGGTGGACGAGGCGATGGTCAAACTGGCCAGCGGCTACGCGCCCCGCGAGACCGAGGTGGAGGGCAGCGGCGGGGTCATCCAGCTGCGCGCCATCCCCCTCAAGCCCAAGGGCACCCGGATCGGCTCTCTGGTGCTGCTCCGCGATGTGACGGAACTGCGGCGCCGCGAACGCGAGTTGATCACCAAGGACGCCACCATCCGGGAGATCCACCACCGGGTCAAGAACAACCTCCAGACGGTCGCGGCGCTCCTTCGGCTCCAGTCCAGGCGGATGGACTCCGCGCAGGGCAGGGAAGCCCTCAACGAGGCTGTACGGCGCGTCGGTTCGATCGCCATCGTGCACGAGACGCTGTCTCAGAATCTGGATGAGCGCGTCGAATTCGATGAGATCGCCGACCGGGTGCTGGCGATGGTCGCCGAGATCTCGCCCGGCAAGGTCGTCTGCCGCCGTACGGGGAAGTTCGGCGTGCTCGACGCCGAAGTGGCCACGCCCCTCTCGATGGTGCTCACCGAGATTCTTCAGAACGCGCTGGAGCACGCCTTCGCGCCGGGGGAGGAGGGCCGGGTCGATGTCTCGGCGGTCCGCAGCGGCGACTCGCCGGGGGCCAAGCGCGGCGAGGGCGCCCGCTCGGACGCCCGGCTCATGATCACCGTCCAGGACGACGGGCGCGGGCTGCCCGAGGGGTTCGATCCGCAGCGCGCCGGAAATCTGGGACTCCAGATCGTACGGACCCTGGTGGAAGGGGAGTTGGGCGGTGGCTTCGACATGGTGCCGGCGCCGGTGCGCGGTACGCGCGTGATGCTGGACATTCCGGTGGAGCCGCAGAAGTAGCCCTGGAAGTAGCCCAGAAGTGGCCGATGTCGGTGAGCGTATTTTCGTACCGCCCGGCACAGCAGCGAGCCCCGGACCGTGGTGACGGTCCGGGGCTCGGCTCGAAGCTCACTTTGCGATGCGCATCGGGGGGTACTGCGCGCTGCGTTTCGGGGGCGGGGCTATGCGTACTCGCTGTACGCTCCGCCGGCCAGGGCTCGTGGCGGGGTGCTTCAGGCGGTCGCGTTACGCGCCCGGTTACGAGCGGCGCGGCGCTTCATAGCGCGGCGCTCGTCCTCGCTGAGGCCACCCCAGACACCCGAGTCCTGACCGGACTCAAGTGCCCACTGCAGGCACTGCTCCATGACGGGGCAGCGACGGCAGACGGCCTTGGCTTCCTCGATCTGCAGCAGCGCAGGACCGGTGTTGCCGATGGGGAAGAACAGCTCGGGGTCTTCCTCGCGGCAAACGGCGTTGTGACGCCAGTCCATGGCTGCTACCTCTCTTGGTATTACATGCAGATTGCTTGTGAATGTGAACGCTTTCACGAATCCCCCGACAAGGGAAGGGCCGACCGCCAGCGGAAACTGGTGGGGTCCTTGGTTTGAGGAGGGGTTCTGGCTCTCAGGGAGGCCGATGTTGCGGGCCGTCCCGAGCGCCACGTAGAGATTCGCAAACCTCGGCGGCGGATACAACCCCTTCTGGAAAGTTTTTTTTGATTCCTCGGTGTCGACTAGGTCACAGCCGTACTTCCATGGGGTGGATGCCAGCCTAAACGTTCGAGTGAAAGGACTTTGGCCCCTTCCACTCACACAATCACACGCAGTGCACGGCGTACGCCTGTGAACGTCACGCTCGTGCGCAGTCCAAGGTGGTCGCCGTCCATCTGGAAGGGGAGGGGCGCCTTGGAATGCAAGGTGAAGTCGGTGAGGTCATGAAGAGACACCGCATGGCGTCCGCGGGGGCCCCGATCAGGGGTAGAAGTGAGCAATTGGGTCGCGTATCTGGCCACCGCGGGAGTCGACATTCTGCTCAGTCCGAGGACATCGAGAGCCAGATCGAAAGAGGCCGCGGGAGACGCGTAGACCGGACGATTGCCCAGGTAGGTCCAGGGCGCGGTGTTGCAGATTATGGAGAGAACAAGATCCTTCACCGGATCCTCACCGGGGCGTTCCAGTGTGATCAGCCCGCCTCGCCGGTGGGGCTCCTCCAGGAACTGGCGTACCACCTGGCGCACATAGAGGGCGTGCGTCGACCGTTTCCCGCGCTCCCGTTGTTGTTCGACCCGCCCGATCACCCCCGCGTCGAAGCCGAAGCCGGCGCAGAAGGTGAACCAGCGGGACGGCACGGACTCGTCCTCGGTGCCCGGTGTCCCGGCCGCCAGTCCCAGACCGACCGTACGTTCGCTCCGCAGGGCGAGCGCGTCCAGGATCGCGCCGGTCGCCTCGACCGCGTCATTGGGCAGCCCGAGCGCGCGGGCGAAGACATTGGTCGAACCGCCGGGGACCACCGCGAGGCGCGGCAGCCGCTCGGGATCGGGGCCGTTGTGCAGCAGTCCGTTGACGACCTCGTTGACGGTGCCGTCGCCGCCGAGGGCGACGACCAGCTCGATGTCGTCCGAGTCGGCGGCGCGTCTGCCCAGGTCACGGGCGTGTCCGCGGTACTCCGTGGTCACCGCTTCGAGCTTCATCTCGCTGGCGAGCGCGTGGATCAGTACGTCTCGTGTGCGGGCACTGGTGGTGGTTGCTGCCGGATTGACCACGAGGAGTGCGCGCATGCCGAGCAGATTACCGGCCGGGCGCCTGAGGGTCGCCTCCGGGAGCCCGCGGCGCCGGGGTCTGTCGGGCCGGACCGCCGACGCCCGGCGGGCCGGGACGCCCGGGGCTGTCGGGAGGTGCGTGGCGGCCCTGTGGTTACCCTGCAGGGGTGAGCAGCAGCAGTGAGCAGACCGCCCCCGCGTCCTCCCCGCGCCCCCCGCGCCTGACCGCGGCGGCCGGCGCCTGTGGGCTCGAAGCCCTGGCACTGGTCGTCGGCGGTGTGTATCTGCTGGTGATGGGGTTGCTCGGAAAACCCGACAGCCCGCAGCAGGCGGAGATGGGCGGGATCACCCTGATCGCGCTCGGTGTCATCCCATTGATCGCCGCGCGCGGGCTGCTGCTGCGGCGCGCCTGGAGCCGGGGGCCCGCGCTGATCACCCAGATCATGGCGCTGCCCGTCGCCTATACGCTGCTGACCTCCACGGGCGGCATGATCCCGGCCGGAATCGCGCTCGCGGTGGTCGCGGTGGCAGGGCTGGTCCTGCTGGTCAACCCGACCACCACGGAAGCCCTCGGCATCCGCGGCCCGGCCGGCGAATCCCGGCGGTAGGCCCCGGCGCGGGCTCTCCCGCTCGCTCTCCTACTCCTCCACCAACAGCCGCTCGCGCAGCTGCGCGAGTGTGCGGGCCAGCAGCCGCGAGACATGCATCTGTGAGATGCCGACCTCCTGCGCGATCTGTGACTGCGTCATATTGCCGAAGAACCGGAGCAGAAGAATCCGCTTCTCTCGCGGCGGCAGATCCTCCAGTAGTGGCTTGAGTGATTCGCGGTACTCGACGCCCTCCAGGGCCTCGTCCTCCGCGCCCAGTGTGTCCGCGACCGCCGGGGACTCGTCGTCCGTGTCCGGGACGTCCAGCGACAGTGTGGAGTACGCGTTGGCGGACTCCAGACCCTCCAGGACCTCCTCCTCCGAGATGCCGAGCCGCTCCGCCAGCTCATGGACCGTGGGCGAACGGCCGTGCTGCTGGGAGAGTTCGGCGGTGGCCGTCGTCAGGGCGAGCCGCAGTTCCTGGAGGCGGCGCGGCACCCGGACCGCCCAGCCCTTGTCCCGGAAGTGCCGCTTGATCTCCCCGACGACCGTCGGCGTCGCGTAGGTCGAGAACTCGACGCCACGCTCCGGATCGAACCGGTCCACGGACTTGATCAGACCGATGGTGGCGACCTGCGTCAGATCGTCCAGCGGCTCGCCGCGATTGCGGAACCGTCTCGCCAGATGCTCGACCAGCGGCAGATGCATCCGCACCAGCTGATTGCGGAGATCCGCCTTCTCGGGCGAGCCGTCAGGCAGCTTGCGCAGCTCGATGAACATCGCCCGCGCCCCGCTGCGGTCATGTGGATCGTGGTGCTTGTCGTTGTGCTGCTCGCTCATAGTGGCCGCCCGCTCTGCCTGCGCCTGCTCCGCCGCGGCCGTCTGGCCGTCAAGTCCGTCCTCCGGATGGGGTCGGGCCTGCTGCTCCGGGATGCCCGCGGGGGCGGGCGCCGGCTCCGACGGAGCTTCGTGCCCTTCCCGCGGCTCCCGTGGGATGCGCCCCTCGTCACGCACCGGACCGTCCCCGTTCCTCACGCCGGCCCGGGTCCCGCGCCGCGCTGTTTGTAGAGGCTGATGGTGACCGTACGGTCCTCCGCGACCGTCGAGTCGACCTTGCCGGCCAGCGCGGAGAGCACTGTCCAGGCGAAGGTGTCGCGCTCCGGTGCGCGCCCGTCCGTGGTGGGCGCCGACACGGTCACTTCGAGCGCGTCCTCGATGAGCCGGAAGACGCAGCTGAGTACGGAGCCCGGTACGGCCTGCTGAAGCAGGATCGCGCAGGCCTCGTCCACCGCGATGCGGAGGTCCTCGATCTCGTCGAGGGTGAAGTCCAAGCGCGCCGCGAGGCCGGCCGTGGCCGTACGCAGCACGGACAGGTAGGCACCCGCAGCGGGCAGCCGGACTTCCACGAAGTCCTCGGTCCCGGGCTCGCCTGCGATCTGGGACACCCTCACCTCCAAGGTGGCACAAGCTCTTCTGGGCTCAGGGACAGGGGGTGTCCAGGAGCCTTGCGGTACGTAGTCGGTACGTAGCCGGTCGGTACGTAGCCGCTCTGGAGTGGCGACGCTATCGCGATCCATGGTGCTGTGTCGCCGGGACCCCCACCCAGCGACTGTCACTCATGGTAAGCATATGAACACAGAAAGTGGCTAGAGGTTTCTGGCGTCCAATTACGAAGAACCGGCGGAGGGTTGACGTACCCAGTCGTCAGACGATCGAACCGTCCACGAAGCACCACCGCCAGCTCTCCCCGGGCTCGAAACTCCGCATCACGGCATGACCCGTGTCCTTGAAGTGTTGTGTCGCGTGTTGGTACGGCGAGGAGTCACAGCAGCCGATCTCTCCGCAGACGAGACAGACCCGCAGCTGTACGGGGTGGCTGTCGGCCGCGACGCACTCGCGGCAGGTGTCACCGCGGGGCGCGGGCTCGGGGCGCGGCAGTTCCGCAACGTGGGGGCACTCGCTCATGATGACCAGGTTACGACGGGTGCAGAGGACGTGGGATGGACGTATTGCCGCTGATCGCGCTGGTGGCGGGGAGCGCGGCTATCGCCGGCGCGGCCCGCAGGACGCCGGTGGCCGCGCCGTTGCTGTTGGTCGCCGTGGGGCTGGGCGCCTCGTATGTGCCGGGCGTACCGGACTACACACTGAATCCGCATATCGTGCTGCCGCTGGTGCTGCCGCCGCTGTTGTACACGGCCGCGGTGGACAGTTCGTATCTCGATCTGCGGGCGAACATCAGGCCGGTCGCGCTGCTCTCGGTGGGGTACGTCCTCTTCGCGACGGTCGCGGTCGGCTGGCTGGTGTATCTGCTGGTGCCCGATCTGCCCTTGACCGCGGCGCTGGTGCTGGGCGCGGTGATCGCACCACCGGACGCGGTGGCGGCCACGGCCATCGCGCGCAGACTGGGGCTGCCGAACCGGATCACCACCATCCTCCAGGGCGAGTCCCTGGTGAACGACGCGACCGCCATCACCGCGTTCAAGGTGGCGGTGGCCGCCGCGGTCGGCGCGGGCGCGAGCTGGGCCGGCGGGATCGGGGAGTTCGCGCTGGCGTCGCTCGGCGGCATCGGTGTGGGGCTGGTCCTGATGGTGCCGCTGCACTGGCTGCGTACCCATCTGACCGAGGCGCTGCTGCAGAACACCCTCTCGCTGCTCATCCCGTTCCTCGCCTACGCGCTGGCCGAACACGTGGGCGCGTCCGGGGTGCTGGCCGTCGTCGTGGTCGCGCTGTATCTCGGACACCGTTCCTGGCAGGTGGACTTCGAGACCCGGCTCCAGGAGGCCGCGGTGTGGAAGATGATCGCGTTCGTGCTGGAGTCGGCGGTGTTCGCGCTGATCGGGCTCCAGCTGCCCTATGTGCTCAAGGGGCTCGGGGAGTACGGGGTCGGGGACGCGCTGCTGTACGCGCTGGGCGTCTTCGTGGTGGTGGTGGCGATCAGATTCGTCTGGGTCTATCCGGCGACCTTCCTGCCGCGCGCGCTGTTCCGGGGGATCAGGGAGCGCGAGCCGGACACCAATTGGACCGCGCCGCTGATCGTCGGCTGGGCCGGGATGCGCGGAGTGGTGTCGCTGGCGATCGCGTTCTCGATCCCGCTGACCCTGGAGGACGGACGGCCGTTCCCCGGGCGCAATCTCGTCCTGTTCCTGACCTTCACGACCGTGATCGGCACCCTGGTCGTCCAGGGCCTCACGCTGCCGCCGCTGATCCGGCTGCTGAAGATCCCCGGGCGCGACCGGCAGGCCGAGACCCTGGCCGAGGCGCAGGCGCAGAGCGAGGCGTCGGGGGCGGCGGAACGGCGGCTGGACGCACTGCTGGCCGACGAGCGCAACGCGCTGCCGCCGCCACTGGCCGAACGGCTCCGTCATGTCCTGGAGCGCCGCCGCAACGCGGTCTGGGAGCGGCTGGGGGCGGTCAACGAGGTGACGGGGGAGTCGGCGGACGACACCTACCGGCGACTGTCGCGGGAGATGATCGAGGCGGAGCGCGCGGTGTTCGTGGAGCTGCGGGACCGGCGGCGGATCGACGACGAGATGATGCGGACGCTGCTGCGCAGACTGGACCTGGAGGAGGCGGCGGCCTACCGGGAGGAGGACTGAGACGGCTCCGACGGGAGCGGGCCGGGCTCGGACGGCTCCGGCTGGCCCGTGATGACGGCGACGACGGTCGTGCCCGGCCGGAACGCGCCCTCCTCGGCCAGTGCGGTCAGCCCGTACAGCATTTTGGCGACATAGAGACGTTCCACCCGCAGCCCGTGCCGCTCCCCGAACTCTTCGGCGAACGCGTCGAGCGCGGGGGTGGTACGGGCGAAGCCACCGAAGTGGAAGCGTCCGTCGAGCCGCCAGTCGCCGACGGGGCCGCCGAACGCGGTCAGTTGGAGCTGCCGTATCTCCCGCTCCAGGAAGTCGCCCCTGAGCACCGGGAATCCCACGGCCCGCTGACCGCTCCCGAGCCCGGCGGCGAGCCCCGCGAGCGTGCCGCCGGTGCCGCAGGCCACCGCGACGGTCCCGGCCACGCCGCGCAGCTCCCGGCCCAGTTCGGCGCATCCCCGGGCCGCGAGCGCGTTGCTGCCGCCTTCCGGTACGACGTACACGTCGTCGCTTTTCAGCCCCGCCCGGCCGAGGACGGCCGCCAGCACCTCGGGCTCCGACTTGCGCCGGTAGGCCGCGCGGTCCACGAAGCACAGCCGCATCCCGTCGGCCGCGCACCGGGCGAGCGACGGATTGAGCGGGCGTCCCGCCAGCTCCTCGCCCCGTACGACACCGACGGTGGTGAAGCCGAGGAGCCGGCCGGCCGCGGCGGTCGCGCGCAGATGGTTGGAGTACGCGCCGCCGAAGGTCAGCAGCGTCCGCCGGCCGCCCGCGGCCGCGGCCCGCAGATTGGGCGCCAGTTTGCGCCATTTGTTGCCGGCCAGTTCGGGGTGGATCAGATCGTCACGTTTGAGCAGCAGCCGTACGCCGTGGCGCGCGAAGCGCTCGTCGTCGGCGGGCACCAGCGGCGAGGGCAGCCGGGGCCGCAGAGCGGCGAGGTCGGGCGCGTCATGGCGGGGCATTCCCTCATTGTGGCGTCACCCGGGTACGACGTGTCCCCTGGCACGCGTCCGGAACGCGTCCGGCACGCGTCACTTCAGGCGGTCGCGGACGCGGTCCCGCAGGGAGTCCATCGTGAAGCCGCGCGGGTCGACCTTGCCCGGCTGCCACTCCAGATGCCCGATCACCGACCCGGCGCCCCAGCCGTGGTGCCGGCAGACCGCCGCCGCGGCCTTCTCGATGGCCGTCAACTGGGCTTCGGGCCACGGGTCCTCGCCGTCGCCCAGGTTCTCGCACTCGAAGCCGTAGAAGTGCCGGTTCCCGTCGGTGCCGGCCTGACTGACCGGCGGAAGGCGTTTCTCGGCGATCACGGCCTTCAGGACGTCGCCGTCGCCCGACCCCGCGTGATTGGCGCGTCCGTGGCCGACCAGATGGACCGTGCCGTCCTTGGCGATCACGCCGTGGCACAGCGGCCCCGGCAGCGCGTCGTGGCCGTCCCTGCACAGCCGCACCGTCGCGTCCGTGCCGCGGGTGACGGTGTGATGGATGACCACGCCGTGCACGGGCCCCCAGGGGCCTTGGCGGTCGCGATTGTGGGTGCGCCAGTCGCCGACCTCGACGACGGTCAGTCCCTCACCCTTCAGGGCGTCGAGGAACTGGGCCGCGGACATGGGTGGGGCCATGGGGGACTCCTTGCCGTTCGATGTGCCGTGTCCGGTGTCCGGATATAACGAATGTGCGCGTGTAGTTCCCCGTTCTGGGTGATCCAGTCCCACTCATATGTGTAATGGCGGATGTACGCCACGTGATGGAACCATTCTTCTCGCAGGTCGGTACATGATCGAAGGGGAGACTTCATGTCGGTTGGTAACGAGGTTCTGGCAGCGCAGCCGCCGTCCCAGCAGAGTCTGGGAACGGCCGTCGCCCGGAACCTGGCGACCACCACCAAATCGGTACCGCAGATGCAGGAGATCACCTCACGGTGGCTGCTGCGCATGCTGCCCTGGGTGCAGATCCAGGGCGGTACGTACCGGGTGAACCGCAGGCTCAGCCACGCGGTCGGCGACGGACGCGTGACGTTCGTGCAGACGGGGGACCGGGTTGCGGTCATCCCCGCCGAGCTCGGCGAGCTGCCGGCGCTGCGCGCGTACGGCGACGAAGGCGTGCTGTCCGAGCTGGCGGGCCGCTGCGAGCAGCGGGAGTTCTCGGCGGGCCAGGTCATGGTGGCCTCCGGCGAGGCGGCGGACGAGGTCTTTCTGCTGGCGCACGGCCGGGTCGAGAAGGTGGGCTCGGGTCCCTACGGGGGCGACGCGGTGCTCGAAGTACTCGCCGACGGGGCGTACTTCGGCGACCATGCCCTGGTGGACGGGGAGGCCATCTGGGGCTACACCGCGAGGGCGGCCACGGCCTGCACCGTGCTGGTGCTGAGCCGGCGGGACGTACTCAACCTCGCGGAGCGCGAGGAGTCGCTGCGCGACCATCTGGCGGCGGTGGTGTCCGTACCGCACCAGCGCACCAACAAGTACGGCGAGGCCGAGATCGATCTCTCCGCCGGCCATGTCGGCGAGAGCGTCGTGCCCCATACGTTCGTGGACTACGACGCGAAGCCGCGCGAGTACGAACTGAGCGTCGCCCAGACCGTGCTGAAGGTGCACAGCCGGGTCGCCGACCTCTACAACCAGCCCATGAACCAGACCGAGCAGCAGTTGCGGCTCACGGTCGAGGCGCTGCGCGAGCGCCAGGAGCACGAGCTGATCAACAACCGCGAGTTCGGGCTGCTCAACAACTGCGACTACGGGCAGCGGCTCCAGCCGCACGACGGCGGACCGAGCCCGGACGACATGGACGAGCTGCTTTCACGCCGGCGCGGCTCGAAGATGTTCCTCGCGCACCCGCGGGCCATCGCCGCGTTCGGGCGTGAGTGCAACAAGCGGGGGCTCTATCCGGACAGTGTGGAGGTGGCGGGCCAGCATGTGCCCGCCTGGCGCGGGGTGCCGATCTTCCCGTGCGACAAGATCCCGGTCTCGGACGCCCGGACGACCTCGATCGTCTGTATGCGTACGGGCGAGGCCGAGCAGGGTGTCATCGGCCTCCAGCAGAGCGGGATCCCGGACGAGATCGAGCCGGGCCTGTCGGTCCGCTTCATGGGCATCGACGAGCAGGCGATCATCTCGTACCTGGTCACGGCCTACTACTCGGCCGCCATTCTGGTGCCGGACGCCGTCGGAGTGCTGGAGAACGTGGAGGTGGGCCGCTGGGGGTGAGGTGAGGTGAGGTGACCGACCCGGGCACCGGCATCCGGTGTCCGGCGGCTGGTCCCCACCGCATGCGCCTCGCGCCGTGCGCCGTACCCCTTGTCCCTTGGCCTGTGGCACGTGGCACGTGCGGCATGCCGCATGCCCGCATGCCCCAGAGGAAGAGACCGTGACCATGACCAGCACGGATGCCGCCACCGAGGGCCACGAGGCCGTGGCACTCCTGGAGCGCACCCGCACCGCTGTCCATCCCGAACTACGCTCCACCGTCGAGTCGTTGCCCGGCTCCCTGCGCCGGGTCGCGATGTACCACTTCGGCTGGGAGCACGCCGACGGCACCCCGGCCTCGGGCCGGACGGGCAAGGCGATCAGGCCCGCGCTCGTCCTCGCCGCGGCGCGGTCGCTCGGCGGGGATCCGCACCACGCCGTACGGGCCGCCGTCGCCGTCGAGCTGGCCCACAACTTCACGCTGCTCCACGACGACGTGATCGACGAGGACCCGACCCGGCGGCATCGCGCCACCGCCTGGACGGTCTTCGGCACCCCCGACGCCATCATCGCGGGCGACGCCATGATGGCCCTCGCGCTGCGGCTGCTCGCGGAGGACCCGCACCCGGCGTCGGCCGCCGCCTCGGCCAGGCTCGCGGCCTGTGTCATCGAGCTGTGCGCGGGCCAGCAGGCGGACTGCGCCTTCGAGCAACGCGATCCGCACGAGGTCTCGCTCGACGAGTGCGTCGCCATGGCGACGGCCAAGACCGGTGCCCTGCTGGGCGCTTCCTGCGCGCTCGGCGCGCTGTACGCGGGCGCGGGGGAGGAGCAGGTCGCCGCGCTGGACGCCTTCGGGAGGGAGGCGGGGCTCGCCTTCCAGCTGATCGACGACCTGATCGGGATCTGGGGGGATTCCGACCGTACGGGCAAACCGGCCGGTGCCGATCTGGCCGCCCACAAGAAGTCCCTGCCGGTGGTCGCGGCCCTGGCCTCGGGCACCCCGGCGGCCGAGGAACTGGCCGAGCTGTACCGGGGCCCGATGGACGCGGGAGCGGTGGCGCGCGCCGCCGCCGCCGTCGAACGGGCGGGCGGGCGCGACTGGGCGCAGTTCCAGGCGGCCGAGCGGATGTCCCGGGCCGTGCAGGAACTGTCCCGGGCGGTCCCCGACCTGTCGGCGGCGGACGATCTGCTGGCCCTGGCGGAGTTCGTGACGCGCCGTACCCGCTGAGGCGGGCGTACGGCCCGGATCCGCCCAACTCTAGGGCGTGTCTTCAAAGTCCCGCCTGCCCGGCGACGCCCGGCACGCACGCTCGCGGCGTTGTCGGGATCACTCCAGTACGTCCAGTACTGGGGCGACCCTCCGCCTTGCGATCGCACGCACCGCGGCGACATCTTGCCGCTGCCGCGGCGGGCGCCGGGCCCGCCCTTCAGGCGGACGGCGCTACTTTGAAGACGCGCCCTAGGATCACCTCGTCGTATTGACGTGATATCGACGTAACAGTCGTGTCGAGGAGGTCCAGGAGATGGGTGCGGGGATAAGACGGGCGGGGGAGAGCGACCGGCCGACCTTGGTACGGCTGCTCGAAGAGGCCTTCGACGACGACCCGGTGAGCTGCTGGGTCTTCCCCGAGAAGGACCACCGCCACCGGGTGCACGGCCTCTTCCTCGGCGTGTTCGCCGATGTCGCGCTCGCCGAGGGGTGGGTGGACATCCTGGAGGACGGGACGGCCATGGCGCTGTGGCTCTCGGTGCCGGCGGGCCTGCCGGACGAGGAGGACGACACCCCGGCCCGGATGCGGGCGATCGCCGATCCGGACAACGAGCGGACCGAGCTGGTCGGCCGGCTGACGGGCGCGATCCATCCGCACGACCGCGCGCACGCGTATCTGCTGATGATCGCGGTGTCCCCGGAGCACCAGGGCCGGGGACTGGGCCGGACGCTGATCGAATCCGTGCTGGAGCGCTGCGACCGCGAGGGTCTTCCGGCCTATCTGGAGGCGAGCAGCGAGCGGAGCCGGCGGCTGTACGAACGGCTCGGGTTCACCTTCATGGGCAGCACGGTCGATCTGCCGGACGGGCCGCACATGTGGCCCATGTGGCGGGAGCCGCGGACCGCCTGAGGAAGGCAGGGGGAATCGGCTTGCGTAACCACTACATCTAAAGCACTATGGATGCAGTGGTCAGGCGGGTGTTCGAAACGCCGGCCCCTTCCTGTCGTCCAGTGCCCCGGAGGATCCGGCTTGCGCAAGCTCACGTACTTCATCGCGGTATCGATCGACGGCTTCATCGGCGCTCCCTCGGGCGACGCGACGGCCTTCCTGTCCTTCGTGGACGAGGAGTTCTTCGAGTTCCTGAAGGCGGAGTACCCGGAGACCATGTCCACCAACGGCCGCCAACCCCTCGGTATCGACGATCTGGAGAACCGGCACTTCGACACCATCATCCAGGGCAGGGCCAGTTACGACGTCGCCCTGGAGCTCGGGGTCCCCAGCCCGTACGCGCACATGCGCCAGTACGTGGTGTCCCGCAGCATCAAGGAGAGCCCGGATCCCGCGGTCGAGATCGTCTCCGGTGACGTGGTGGCGAAGGTCCGGGAACTGAAGGCGGAGGAAGGTGAGCTCGGGATCTATCTCTGTGGTGGCGCCGATCTCGCCGGGCAGTTGGTCGATGAGATCGACGAGCTGGTCATCAAGACGTACCCGCTGGTCCTCGGCTCGGGGATGCCGATGTTCAGGTCGGATTTCGCCCTCGGTGAGTTCACCCTGCAATCCGTCAGGACGTTCGGGAACGGGGTGCTCGTCAGGAAGTATGACCGGAAGCCGTGACCCGTGCTGCGACGGAAGATCCGCTACCGCTACAGTCCGCGCCATGACAGCGGAGTCGACGGATTCATGGGCGGGTTGGTACCGGGACCGCCTGGGCGCGGAAGCGATCACCCTGAGCGCGGGTGGACAGCAAGTACGTACCCACATCAGGGGTGTTGAGTACGAAGGGGCGGATTTCGCCGTCCTTGAAGCGGTGGGGGCGGGCGAGCTCCTGGCGTCCTGCGTCATGGAATGGGACATACCGATGCCCGTCAGTTCGGCCGGCACGGTCCAGCAGGCCACGCTGAGCTGTCTGCTGACGCTCGGTGAGCGCGCGGCCGAGGGACCGGTGGGCCGGGCGGAGCTGAGCCTGACGCTGCACTGCGGCGGGGCGGCCTACGCGTCGGGGATCGCCGGGGGCGGCTTCGAGGAGGCGCTGGGCCGGATCCGGCGCCAGCTGCCGAGCGGTACGGAGCTGGCCGACCGGCCGTTGGTGGGAGCGTCCTGACGAACTGACCGGCCGGCCCACCGGCCGGCCGGCGCCAATCCTGGCCCGCGTCAATCCGGGACCGGTGCGTCGTCGTGGAGGACGAACTCCTCCGCGATGTCCGCCGGTTGGAATCCAGCCACCATCAGGCCGTCGAGCAGCGCGTCCAGCCGGGCGCGCGCCGCCGGTCTGCCGACACCGCGGGCGCGCTGTGTCAGGGAGCGCTCCTGCACCCCGCCGGACAGCACCCGGCGTGCGGCGCGCGAGACATGCGCGCTGTGCTGCTCGGCGACCGCCGCCAGGCGTTGGGCGTCGTACGGGATCGGCAGCCGCAGCGTGACATGGTGCTCGAAATGGCAGTACGCGGGCAGCGTCGCGGCCTCGGCGTCGGTTCCCGGCACGCCCTCGTTCCAGGGCGCCGCCACCAGCTTGGTCCGTACGACGGGGAACCCGGCCTCCGCGAGGCGCTCCGCACACCGCTCGGCGGCCCGGCGCTGCTCGTCGAGCGTGCCCGTGCCGGGCAGGGTGAGCGTCGGCCGGGACGGGGTACGGCCGCGGTCCAGGACCACGAGGGTGACCGCGAGGCCGTGGGCGGCGGCCCAGTCATGGAGGCACGCGACCCGGTCCGGGCGGTCGGCCCGTACGGTCAGCAGTGTCTCGAAATCGCCCTCGATGGTCCGGCCGAGTTCGGGCGACGCGCCGGTCTCCGTACTGAAGTCCACCGAGAGACGTTACCAAGGGGGACACGGGAAGGGGCGCCCCTTGGTGGGTTCGGGGCGCCCCTTCGTCACGCGAGGGAGGTCAGGCGTGTGTTCTCCGTACGGGAAGTCAGGAGACCTTGGCCATCGCGGCGGCGAGGCCGTTTGCCCACAGGGCGTTGACCCGGGAGCGCTCGGCCGCGTTCGGCTGGGCGTTCTGGCAGGAGGTGCCGGGGCCGCCGCCGGACATCAGCTCGCTGCACGGGCCCGAGTAGTTGTCGGGAAGGCCGAGGACGTGCCCGGTCTCGTGCGCGGTGACGCGGGTGGAGTTGTACTGCTGGTTCTGCCGGTAGTCCAGGAAGACGTAGCCGCGGCCGTGACCGTCGGTGCTCGCGTACGAGCCGCGCGAGTCATTGCCCTCGTAGTACGTGAAGTCCGCGTTGCTGCCCGCCTGGAGCTTCACATTGGAGACGGCGCTGTTCCATATCGAGGTGGAGCTGGCTATCTGGCCGGCGAAGGTGGGCGCGTTCGACGCGTTGTAGATCACGGTGACGGCCTGGGCGCCGGGGTTCGCGGCACGCTTCTCGGCGACCGACTTCAGGACGGCGTCGAAGAACGCCTTGTTGCCGGCGGCCTCCGCCTTCGAGCCGCTGTAGGCGGAGTACGAGGAGGTGACGGCCTCGCCGACGGGGGCCGGGGCGGCGGTGGCGGTGGGCGCGACACCGAGTGTCGCGAAGGCCAGACCGATACCGGCGATGGCGGAAATGGCGGTCTTGGGGTGTCTCATGTGGGGGGCTCCTGATCGTTCGTTGAACGGGTTCGGTACCGCAGAGTCTCGGGGAGTCCGCCCTTGTGCGGATGATGTCAAAGACCGATAACACGAGCGCATCACCCTGGCCGCATATCTTCGAATGCGCCTCCAATTAAAGGGATTTGGGCATCTGGTGTGGTGCGGGGGGCCGCTCTACTCTCTGGGCATGGAGCTGGAGGTGAGACATCTGCGTGCCCTGTGTGCCATTGCCGATGCCGGCAGTGTGCACAAGGCGGCGCGGCAGCTGGGGATGAGCCAGCCGTCCCTGACCACACAATTGCGGCGTATCGAGAACGCGTTGGGCGCGGAGTTGTTCTCCCGGGAACGTACCGGCTGCCGGCCCACCCCCCTGGGCCGCTCGGTACTGAGCCGGGCGCGCCCCCTCGTCTCCGGGATGGCCGCGCTCGTCGCCGAGACGCGGATGGCCGCCGGCCCGGCCGACGGGCCGAGGCTGCGGATCGGCTCCACCGCGAGCCGCGCGCTGGTGGGGTGGCTGCGTCGGCTCAGAAACCGGCTGCCCGGTACGGATATCTCGCTCCACATGGATGTCTCCGCCAGTGTGTTGCTGCGGACGCTCGCCGCGGGCCAGCTGGACGTGGCCTTCGTCCATGAGGTGGAGGGGTGCCCGCTGCTCGTTCCCGAGGGGCTGGAGCGGCGCGTACTGGTGGAACGGGAACCACAGTTCATCTCCATGGCCCGGGACCATCCGGCGGCGGGCAGCCCGGTCGTGGAACTCGCGGATCTCGCCGAGGACCGCTGGATGGTCGATCCGACGGTGGACGGCGAATGGGACGGGCTGCGCCGGGTATTGGGCGCGGCCGGGCTCAATCCGCCGGTGCTGCACGGGGATTACCTCACGGCCGCCTCACTGATCGCGGTCGGCGAGGCGGTCGCCCCCTGCCAGCCGACGTCGGGCCCTCGCGACGACATGGCGATCCGGCCGCTGCGGGACGATCCGCTGGCGGTGCGGCTGCTGCTGTTCTCGCGGCCGGGCGCGGAGGGGGCGGACGCGGCGGGGACGGGGGCGGCGGAGCTCTCCAGCGGTGACGAGGTGTTCGCGGATCTGGAGGCGTCGTACCGGGAGGCGGCGCTGCGCGCTGTCGACTACCGCAGATGGCTCACCGCCCACAAAAGCCCGTTGCTGCACGCACCGGCGGCCTGAGACCGGGCTTCCGCGCGGAGCGAACCGAGCGTCACCCGGCGCCGGCCCGAGGGACAGTGGAAGGCATGCCACCCATGCCACAAATGCCGCCCATGCCGCCCATGCCACGGCCGAGCCGCGTAGCCGTCCTCTCCGACATCCATGGCGTCCTCCCGGCACTGGAGGCCGTGCTCGCCGAGCCGGAGGTCGCGGCGGCCGAACGCATCGTGATCACCGGCGACATCGCCACGGGCCCACAGCCGGCCGAGGTACTGGACCTGCTGACGGACCTGGGCGACCGGGCCCTGCTGATCGGCGGCAACGCCGACCGCGAACTGGTCGAACTGCGCGTCGGACAGACCTCCAGGGGCGGACAGAGCCCCGCGCCCCCCGATGCCATCACCGCCTGGGCGTCCGGCCGGTTGCGCGACGACCAGATCGCACTGCTGGCCGGTCTGCCGCGCACCCGCTGCCTGCCGGTGGCCGGTCTGGGCGACGTCCTGTTCTGCCACGCGACGCCGCGCGACGACGAGGAGGTCGTCCTCGTCGACTCCCGGCTCACCCGCTGGACCGAGGTCTTCGAAGGGCTCGGCGAACACATCCGTACGGTCGTCTGCGGACACACCCACATGCCCTTCGTACGCCTCGCCCACAGCCGCCAGGTCATCAACCCGGGCAGCGTCGGCATGCCCTACGGACGCCCCGGCGCGCACTGGGCGCTCCTCGGCCCCGGCGTCGAACTGCGCGTCACCCACTTCGACATCGACGCCGCGATCGCCCGACTGACGGCGGAATCCGGCTACCCGGACATCGGCGAGTGGGCGGACTACTTCCTCCACGCCCGCGCGAGCGACGCCGAAGCACTCACCGCCTTCGGCCCCCGCGACGGCCGTACGGCGGCCGTTGTCAGCCCCCTCTGAGATGCTGCCCCCATCGGTGCGCGGTGGACGGACGGCAGGAGGAGCCGATGGGCTTTACGGACGAGATCTGGCGCGTCGTCTCCCGCCAGGACGACCAGCCGGTGGGCGACATCGCCATTGAGGACGCGGACTTCCCCTGGCTCAGCGGCCACTTCACCCCGGGCCCCGGATTCGCCGCGGTGCGGCCCCTGTTCGACCGCGAGCTGTCCCTGCTGGACCGCGTGAACGAAGAGCCCGACGCCTGGGAGGCGGCGTACGACGACGTCGTACGAGCGGTCACCCTGGTTTCCCCGGACGGCCCGGTGCCGGAATTCCTCCTCCACATCCAGCATGACCAAGCCTGGTTCCGCTGGAGCGACACCCCGTTCCCCGACGCCTGAGCGCGCGCTCCCGAAAAGGCGACCGCACCCGGTCCGGCATCCCTGCCCGCCGACGGGGTACTGCGGCAGGGGCCCAATGGGGGTGCCCGGCGGTCAGGTACGGCCGGACAGGGCTCCGTAGCGCGTCGGCTCACCGCTCTCGGCCTCGTCCTCGGTCACGTGTCCGCCGTCAGCACGCTGCGGATCTACGCCCACCTGTGGCCGGGCAAAGAAGACCGCACCCGGTCCGACAGGGGCTCCCGGTATGGAGTCCTG
The DNA here is from genome assembly GCF_042789485.1 of Streptomyces sp. NPDC056835. Lineage (NCBI taxonomy): Bacteria > Bacillati > Actinomycetota > Actinomycetes > Kitasatosporales > Streptomycetaceae > Streptomyces > Streptomyces sp. NPDC056835. The sequence continues at coordinate 7,501 of NZ_JBHUBB010000008.1, read as the reverse complement.
CGGGCCGAGTGCGGAGGTAAAGCGCTGCGTATGACGTAACCGCAGGTCAAGCGGCATGATCGGCGATCAGGCCTTCTTCGTCTCCCAGAAGATCTTGTCGATCTGGGCGATGTAGTCCAGGGCCTTCTGGCCCGTGGCCGGGTCCTTCGAGGCCTTCGCGGTCGACAGCGCCTTCAGGGTGTCGTTGACCAGCTGGTGCAGCTCCGGGTACTTCGCGAAGTGCGGGGGCTTGAAGTAGTCGCTCCAGAGCACCGAGACATGGTGCTTCGCGAGCTCGGCGCGCTGCTCCTTGATGACTGTCGCGCGCGCCTGGAAGTGGGCGTCGTCGTTGCCCTGCATCTTCTCCTGGACGGCCTTGACCGACTCGGCCTCGATGCGGGCCTGGGCCGGGTCGTACACGCCGCAGGGGAGGTCGCAGTGGGCGCTGACCTTCACCTTGGGGGCAAACAGGCGGGAAAGCATGGAGCTGTCCTTCCTCGTGATCGTCTTCTCAGGTGGGACATTACTCCGTGAGAGCCCTGTTTTCGCGGGTGCCCCCTGAGGCTTAGGACAAAAGTCCGGGGTCAGTATGGGGCGAGTGGCGGAACGTACCGTGGGACCGGGAGGTGCCGAATGGCGGAGCACGGGCGGGAGTCGAAGGTGTCGTTGGGGATCGCTGAAGTGATGGGTCCGTCCATGTATCCGACGCTCAGGCATGGCGATCAGCTCCTCGTGCACTATCGCGCCCCCCTCAAGCCGGGCGATGTGGCGGTGCTGAAACATCCGCTGCAACAGGACTTGCTCATCGTGAAGCGGCTGGTCGAGCGGCGCGACGGCGGCTGGTGGGTGCTCGGGGACAATCCCGGGGCCGAGGGGGACAGCCGGGTGTTCGGCACGGTGCCCGAGGAGCTGCTGCTGGGGCGGGTCCGGGCGCGGTACCGGCCGCTGGGGGATCAGCGGTCGGCGCGCGCCGTGGTGTCCTGGCTGGTGTCGGCGCTGCGGCCGGTGCTGGCCGAGCGCTCGGTCTCCAGGCGTTTGCGGGCCCGGTAGGCGGCCACATTGGCGCGGGTCGCGCAGCGGTCCGAGCAGTAGCGGCGCGAGCGGTTGGTGGACGTGTCCAGGTAGGCGTTGCGGCAGGGCGCCGCCTGGCACAGGCCGAGCCGGTCGACGCCGTACTCCGTCAGATGGAACGCGAGCCCCATAGCCGCCGTCGCCGCGAAGCCCGCGGTCGCGTTGGAGGGGTGGTCCGCGAGATGCATGTGCCAGCGCGGATGGCCCTCGTCGTCCAGGAAGTCATGGCCGGAGATCTGCGGGCTGACCGGGAATTCGAGCAGCAGTGAGTTGAGCAGGTCCACCGCCTGGGTGGCCTCGCCCTCGTCGGCGGCGGTGAAGACGGCGCGCAGCCGGGCCCTTACCGACCGGAAGCGGGTGACGTCCGCGTCGGTGGCGCGGCGGGCCGCCTGGGAGCTGGGGCCGAAGAGGGCGCGGACGGCCTCGACCGAGGTCAGGGTGTCCGTACCGCGGGCCGGTTCCTCGGTGTTGACCAGTCGTACGGCGGAGTCCGAGTAAGAGGCCAGTTCCACTTGTAGTCCTTACGGAAGCGGTCTAAGGTCTGGAGGGAAATCGATGTAATGGCTGGTTGTGCTTCTAGGGTATTACGGAGGAGGGTTTCCATGACGGAGACGCGAACCGCGAGTACGGGAATCACGAGTACGGGAACCGACGAGTCGGCGGGGACCGACTGGCGCGGCTGGCAGGAGAGCTGGGACCGCCAGCAGGAGTGGTACATGCCCGACCGCGAGGAGCGCTTCCGGGTCATGCTGGACATGGTCGAGGCCGCGGTGGGCCCCGAACCGAGAGTGCTCGACCTCGCCTGCGGTACGGGAAGTATCACGGACCGGCTGCTCCGCCGGTTCCCCGGAGCGACCAGCACCGGCGTCGACCTCGACCCCGCGCTCCTGGCCATCGCCCGCGGCTACTTCGCCGGGGACGGGCGCGTGAGCTTCGTGACCGCCGACCTGAAGGACCCGGGCTGGACGGCGCTCCTGCCGCACGGTTCGTACGACGCCGTACTCACCGCGACCGCCCTCCACTGGCTGCGCGCCGAACCGCTCGCGGCGCTGTACGGCCGGCTCGCGGGCCTGGTCAGGGACGGCGGCGTCTTCATGAACGCCGACCATATGACGGACGACTCCACCCCCAGGATCAACACGATCGAGCGCGCCCACCGGCATGCCGGAATGGACCGCGCCAAGGCCGCGGGCGCCGTCGACTGGGCGGACTGGTGGGAGCTCGCCGGCCGGGACCCGGTCCTCGCGGAACCGACGGCCGAGCGCTTCAGGATCTACGGCGAACACGCGGAAGGCGATACTCCATCCGTGGACTGGCACGCGCGGAAGCTGCGTGACGCGGGCTTCGACGAGGTACGGACGGTCTGGTCCTCACCGTCCGACTCCCTCGTCCTCGCGCTCAAGTAGGGGCGAGCCGGGCCGGGGGCGGCCTACGGGTGAGGGGCGCTACGGACGGATCCGTACCGCCCCTCACCCCCACCGCACCGCCCGTTACAGCACCTTCGACAGGAACGACTTCGTCCGGTCGTGCTGAGGGTTCGTCAGCACATCGCGCGGATGGCCCGATTCGACGACCACACCGTCGTCCATGAAGACCAGCGCGTCACCGACCTCGCGCGCGAAACCCATCTCATGGGTGACCACGATCATCGTCATACCGTCCTGCGCCAGATCGCGCATCACATCGAGCACATCGCCCACCAGCTCCGGGTCGAGCGCCGACGTGGGCTCGTCGAAGAGCATCAGCTTGGGCTCCATCGCCAGCGCGCGGGCGATCGCCACCCGCTGCTGCTGGCCGCCGGAGAGCTGCGACGGATAGCTGCCGGCCTTGTCGGAGAGCCCGACCCGGTCCAGCAGCCGCTCGGCGCGGGCACGGGCCACGGCCTTCGCCTCGCCGCGCACCTGAACCGGCGCCTCCATGATGTTCTCGATCGCCGTCATATGCGGAAAGAGATTGAAGCGCTGGAAGACCATGCCGATGTCCCGGCGCTTCCTGGCGACCTCGCTGTCCTTCAGCTCGTACAGCTTGTCGCCCTTCTGGCGGTAGCCGACCAGCTCGCCGTCGACCGACAGCCGGCCCGCGTTGACCTTCTCCAGGTGGTTGATGCACCGCAGGAAGGTCGACTTGCCGGAGCCGGACGGGCCGATCAGACAGAAGACCTCGCGCGGGGCGACCTCCAGATCGATGCCCTTGAGGATATGGGCGGTGCCGAAGGACTTGTGTACGCCGTCGGCCTTCACCATCTGGGTCATGCCATGCCTCCCTTGGGCCGGCCGAGGGACAGCAGGTTGACGCGGACGCGCTGGAACGGGGTCATCGGCAGGCTGCGGCTCGAACCGCGCGCGTAGTAGCGCTCCAGGTAGTACTGGCCGATGCTGAGCACCGAGGTCAGGATCATGTACCAGGCCGCCGCCAGGAACAGCATCTCCACCGTGGCACCCGAGGTCTGCGCCACGTTCTGGGTCGAGCGCAGCAGCTCGGTGTACTGCACCGCCACCGCCAGCGACGAGGTCTTCAGCATATTGATGACCTCATTGCCCGTGGGCGGCACGATCACGCGCATCGCCTGGGGCACCACGATCCGGCGCAGCGTCTTGGCGTGGCTCATGCCCAGCGCGTGCGCCGCCTCGGTCTGGCCCTCGTCGACCGACTGGAGGCCCGCCCGGCAGATCTCCGCCATGTACGCCGCCTCGTTGAGCCCGAGGCCCAGCAGCGCGCACAGGAACGGGGTCATGAACGAGGACCACTCGTCCTTGTAGATGGGCCCGAGGTTGATGTACTCGAAGACGATCCCCAGGTTGAACCAGACGAGCAGCTGTACGTAGACCGGCGTACCGCGGAAGAACCAGATGTAGAACCACGCGATGGCGGACGTCACCGGGTTCTTGGAGAGCCGCATCACCGCCAGGACGATGCCGAGCACCACTCCGAGGAGCATCGCGAGCACCGTGATGATCACGGTGTTCTTGACGCCGGTGAGGATCTGGCCGTCGAAGAAGTAGTCCGGGATGGCGCCCCAGTTCACGTCTCCCTGGGCGAACGCCCACACGAGCGCGACCAGCACGCCGATCGCGACGACCGCGGACACGTACCGCCCGTAGTGCCGCACCGGAATCGCCTTGATGGATTCCGGTGCGGTGGACGACACGTCCCGTGGGCCTTCCTTGGGGTCGTCCGACTTGTCGATGTCAACCGTCACGGATGATGCCTATGCCTTTCAGAGCCTTCGGAGCGGGCGCGGAATCAGGAGCCGCCGTTGAGCTTGGCTTCCTTGACCGCGCCGTCCGCGACGCCCCACTTGGCGATGACCTTGTCGTACTCGCCGTTCTTGATGATCGCCTCCAGCGCGGACTGGAGCGTCTTCGTCAGCGGGTTGTTCTTGGCGACGGCGATACCGTACGGAGCGGCCTCGACCTGCTCACCGACCAGCTGGAAGTCATTGCCGCCGCCCGAGGTCTTCACCGCGTACGCCGCGACCGGGAAGTCACTGGAACCGGCGTCCGCGCCGCCGCCGCGCAGCCGGGTCTGCGCCTCCAGGTCGTTGTCGAAGGCCTCCAGCGTGATCTTGCCCTTGCCGCCGTCCGTACACTTCTTGCTCTCGGACTTGGCCAGATCGTGCGAGACGGTGCCGCGCTGGACGACCATCTTCTTGCCGCAGAGGTCGGACCAGGTGGCGATCCCCTTGTCGTCGCCCTTCTTGGTGTAGATCGAGACACCGGCGGTGAAGTAGTCGACGAAATCGACGCCCTCGCCGACCTTCTTGCCGGTGTCGCCGTCCACACCGTTCTGCCGGTCCTTGGTGTCCGTCATGGCCGACATGGCGATGTCGTACCTCTTGGACCGCAGACCGGTCAGCAGAGTGTCGAAGGTGCCGTTCTCGAACTCGAACTTCACGCCGAGCTGCTTACCGAGCGCGTCGGCGAGATCCGGGTCGATGCCGACGGTCTTGCCGGACTTGTCCTTGAACTCCACCGGCGGGTACGCGATGTCCGAGCCGACCTTGATGATGCCCTTGTCCTGGATCGCCTTCGGCAGCTGGTCGAAGAGCGGGGCATCGGCCCCGGCGGAGGAACCGTCCTTCTTGGCGCTCTCGGTCTGGTCGCCACAGGCGGTCAGCAGCAGGGTGCCCGCGACCGCGAGCGCGCCGACCGCGGCGATCCTGGACTTCGCGACGGTCGTCCGGCGGGTGGTGCTTGCGGTCATGATCGGGATCCTCCGGCGGATGAGGGAGCTGCCAAATGGCCGAGCACGCGTCTTCGAGTGTCGCGACCGAGTGTGATTAGGGCATCTTGCCATTCGGACTGGCCCATTCAGGGGACCGGTCATGTCAAAATCGGGTAACGGGAGACCCCCTGACCCCGGCATGGCGTACATCAAGACCGGACCATCTGCTGGAATACCTTCTTCCGGCCGGATAATCTCCGGTCCGCCTCCTTTCCAGAACGTGATTCATGCCGCTTACCGGAAGTGTCCGAATATTCGGCTATGAGTCATCTCACCGCGGATATATGGACTCGTGGACGATGCGGTCCGTCCGGTAAGAAGGACGATTACACCCCTCATCCGGGGCTCAGGGCGCGTGTGCGGCGCGCCCGCGCGTACGTATCACCTTCCGGGCCGAGCGGACCAACCGCCGGCGCGGTCGCGCACGCGGTGCCCACCCACCCCTCCTCAACCAGGAGCGGCAACCCTCAACTGATGAAGACTTAAGGGGTCATCCACATGGCAGCGGAGATTTTCAATCCTCGCAGCGACAGCACCACCGAGAACCAGGGCGGCACGGAGAGCGCTCCGGACGAGCCCTTCGATCCGGCCTTCGCGCTGCACCGCGGCGGCAAGATGGCCATCGTGGCCACCGTGCCGGTGCGTGACAAGGACGATCTGTCCCTCGCGTACACCCCCGGCGTCGCGAAGGTGTGCAGCGCGATCGCCGAACGGCCCGAGCTGGTGCACGACTACACCTGGAAGTCGCAGGTCGTCGCCGTCGTGACGGACGGTACGGCGGTGCTCGGACTCGGCGACATCGGACCGGAGGCCTCGCTCCCCGTGATGGAGGGCAAGGCGATCCTGTTCAAGCAGTTCGGCGGGGTCGACGCGGTGCCGCTGGCCCTCGCGACCACCGACACGGACGAGATCATCGACACCGTCGTGCGGCTCGCGCCGTCCTTCGGCGGCGTCAACCTCGAAGACATCTCGGCGCCGCGCTGCTTCGAGATCGAGCGCAGGCTCCAGGAACGGCTGGACATCCCCGTCTTCCACGACGACCAGCACGGCACGGCCGTCGTGACGCTCGCCGCCCTGCGCAACGCGGCCAAGCTGACGAAGCGTGAGCTCGGCGACTTGCGCGCCGTCATCTCCGGCGCGGGGGCGGCCGGGGTCGCCATCGCCAAGTTCCTGCTGGAGGCGGGCATCGGCGATGTCGCCGTCGCCGACCGCAGGGGCGTCGTCAGCCGCGACCGAGACGACCTCACCGACGTCAAGCGCGAACTGGCCGAGATCACCAACCGCGCCGGGCTCTCCGGCTCTCTGGAGTCCGCGCTCTCCGGCGCGGACGTCTTCATCGGCGTCTCCGGCGGCACGGTCCCGGAACCGGCGGTCGCCTCGATGGCACCGGGCGCGTTCGTCTTCGCGATGGCCAACCCGAACCCGGAGGTCCACCCCGACATCGCGCACCAGTACGCGTCCGTCGTGGCCACCGGGCGCTCCGACTACCCGAACCAGATCAACAACGTGCTCGCCTTCCCGGGCATCTTCGCGGGTGCGCTCCAGGTCAGGGCATCCCGGATCACGGAGGGCATGAAGATCGCGGCGGCGAACGCGTTGGCCGACGTGGTCGGCGAGGAACTGGCGGCGGACTACGTGATCCCGTCGCCGTTCGACGAGCGGGTGGCGCCGGCGGTGACGGCGGCGGTGGCGGCGGCGGCACGCGCGGAGGGCGTAGCCCGCCGATAGCCTCCCGGCGGGAGGCCGTTCGTCTTTGGCTGGGGCCGGTTTCCGGGTGCGGGTTGTTGCCGGGGTGCGCTCCGGGGCTCGCGCCCGGGACTGCATGATTTACGTCGCGGATCTGCCCAGCGTTTAGATGCGGGCGTTCGCGCGCCACAAATCACGCTCTACGTCCCGGACACGACCCCTGCGCGCCCCCCTTCACCGCCCGCACAAGCCACGCGTTCGTGCGCGAGGGCGGGAGGGGGAGGCGGCGGCACCGTCCCGCACCCGGCCCACTCACCCCCGCCCGGACGGCGAATGGCGGGGCCCACCAGGCCGCACCCACCCCCCATCCCCCAGCTAGGACGGCGAATGGCCGGGGCCACCGGCCCGCAGCCACCCCCAAACCCCGCAGCCAGGGCGGCGGGACCAGGCGACCGCCGGGGGGAGGGGGTCGGGGTCGGAGGAGGTGCGTGTCCGGACGTAAAGCGTCGCAGCACGCGCGAAGCGCGGTGAGGAAAGCAGT
>NZ_JBHUBB010000007.1:202124-292189 GCF_042789485.1 Streptomyces sp. NPDC056835 | reverse complement strand
CGAGATCCTCACCAAGGTCCGACTCGTCCAGACCAGCGTGAAGAAACTCGTCAATAACAACTCGAAGTAACACGATCAGAATCACAAGACACTAGCGCGTTGCGCAGCGTGGTGAGCGCTGCCTCACAGTCCCTGCGGTCGTCGTGCACATCTTCCCCCGGCCCCGCGTCCGACGTTGTTCATCATCGTCCAATCGCGCCATAGCGAACACCAGTTCCGCGACCTTCGATGACGTCACTATCCCCACTTCTACAGGGAGATCGTCATGGCGGTCCTCGCCATTATTCTGCTCACGGCGGCGCTGGTGGTTGTCTTCGCACTGCTAGCCGCTGCCGGAGCGGCCAAACTGGCCCGTCTAGACGGCGCCACCTACCCCACGGCCCTCGTCCGGGCTGCTACCACGTTCACGATCACGCTCACCCTTGCAGCCTCTCTCATCGGCACACTCGTCCAGCTGCAATAGGCCAGGAACCTGGGATGTCAGAAAGCCCGCTTCGCGAGGGGCAAAAGGTCGTGGGTTCGGGTTCTCCGAAGGGGCGTCGGAGCCGAACTCGCGGGTGGCGCATCCGTGAGCGAAGGAGGCTGCAACGGACCGAGCCGTCTACCCCGGTCCGGAGTGGACGGCTCCATGGCCCTTACCAGGATGTGTCACCGCTGGCGGTTGGCCGTGGGGTGCTACTTCTGGAACCGGAAGTAGGCGAGCTCCTGGTGGTTGGGCATGACGTACTTGTAGTCCGTCAGCCACCGCTTGCCGTAACTCGGGTAGGTGGCGCTGGCTCCCTCCTTGGTCTTGAACAGGAAGCCCTTGTCGGTGAGGTGGACGGTGTAGACGGTGGCGCTCGATCGCTGGGCGAGGAAAATGCCGTTGCCGGAGCTCTGCCAGAACCGGTACCCGTCCCAGTGACCCGTGGAGTGCTCGATGATGACGCCGTCTCCCTGCCGGTGGAGGATGACCTTGTCGGCCAGTGCCCCGGCCCTGCTCAGCCGCAAGTAGTCGTAGTTGCCCCAGACCTGGATGCCGACGCCGGTGTTGGTGGCGGTCTCGACGAGGTAGACCGGGTGTCCAGCGGCACGACGTTGTCCGCCGCTCGGGCGGTGACCGGGGCCACGCGCGTGGGCTGCTGGGCGGTGGCAGCCGGTACCGCGAGTGCGCCGAAGCTCGGGCAGGCCAGGGCGATGGCGACGGTGGTACGGCGAAGTGTGAACACGGAACTCTCCTCTTGCGACGGAAACCATGATCGCTATCCGCGATGGCGAGGGAACCGTGTGTGTGAAAACGCTGGCGGCCCACTCGAATCAGTGAAGATGGCCTACGCGTCCCGGCCCGCCCCAGGAACGGCGCAGGCCCGGTGGGGCTCGGCGCACGTTGCGACGTCGACGTTCCTCGCCCCCGTACCGCGCGCTGTATACGCCCGTCTCACTCGAACGAGGGTATTTCCGCTGGTCAATGCGGCTGTTCGGAGGTGCTGCGCCTAGCGTGATCACCGGCGTGGCGGCGGCTCTTGAAGTGCCGTCCTGATCACCGCTGTCCGGGCGGCCACGCCTTCATCCGAACCTGCCACGTTCCTTGACGGACGTGGCCGAGAAGGGCACCACCGTGCGCACCCGAATCCTCGCTCTCGTCGCCGCCGTTGCGTCCGTACCGCTCCTGACCGTTTCCGCTTCGGCGGCGCCGGCCGACCTGAACGCCCCCTACGCCCGCGCCGCGGCCAAGGTGAGCGCGAACGGGACGCTCCTGGCCACCAAGAACGTCGCCTCGACCGCGCGGCTGGAGGGGCGGCCCGCGGGCTACTACTGCGTGGCGGTCTCCGACCCGACCATCGACCTGCGCAACGCGGCCGTCCTCGCCACGGTCAACAACAACCGGTCCATGATCACCGCCATCCCCAACAGCAACTGCAACGGCAAGACCCGCACCATCACCGTCGTCACGAGCAACTACCACAACGACCCGGCCGACGTCCCCTTCACCGTCGCCGTCCTGTAGCAGACGGTCCACCGCCCCTCAGGTGAAGTGCCGCTGGTGCGGGCCGCTGTAAGGCGGCCCGCACCAGCGGCACAGTCGGTTGAGAGGTGAAGCTGCCTGGCGGGAGGCGGGGCGTAGCGTCAGCGGCGCCCTTACGGCTGCTCAGGCGCGGACGGGTGCCAGGTTCTCCATGTTGGTGATGGTGCCGGTGGCGATGGTGGTGCCGCGGTTGCCGGGGGCGGACATGGTGAACGGGATGCCGATCTTCATCGCAACGACGTGCTTCAGCTCTACGGTGACGGTGGTCTGAGTGCCGGGAAGCAGCTGGCTGGTTCCCTCCGGGAGAGTCAGCTTCGCGGAGACGAGGGTCTTGTGGATGCGCAGCGACACGGTAGTGCCTGCTTCCACCGGGATACCGCCGTCGGTCTCGGGATGTCGCCGCTTCGCGCGGCTTCAGCCGACCGCCACGCAACACCGAATCACGGCCGAAAGAACGTGGCCCAGCACCGATGCCCTCTGCCACCTCCTCGACGGCAACGGAGAAGTGGCACTCGTCCATATCGCACAACTGCCGAGCCAGTCGAGGCGGTGAACCACGGCCAATCGGAGCGCGTAACAGCGACTCCGCAGATAACGCCCGACACCCAGTTAAGTCGCTGACCCCAACAGATTCTTGAACGCCCGGTCGATGTCTACGGTCCACATCTGCGCGCGGGCCATCTCGGCGTGGTGGTGGCTCCTCCGGGAGGCGGGCCAGTCCGCGGGGAAAGCCACGCTTTGACCAGCCTCTGCTGCGGCCCCGTACTCGTCCAGCTCCGCGAGGACAGACACACGGTGCACCGCTACGTTTGGGGGGCCGAACGCCAGCCAGTGGACCGGAACGGCCTCGCCGGTCCGGTCCGGTCCGCGATCGTCGTGGCCTCGCCCAAGTGGCCCTCGGCGCGGGGCCGATCCTTCGCCCGCCCGGCCATGACGGCCGCGCCCAATGGAGTTGGTCAGCACGTGCCGGTTCTTCAGATGCGCGAACGCGTGCTCGCGCACCGCCCGTTCGCAGGCGATCACCTGTTGACCTCCTTCTTCACTCGAGTCAGCGGCTTGCGCTGTCGATCCGGCCCTGACCGGCATGCCGCGCCAGGAGCTGGACTCCCTCGTCGACCAGATCGCCGACGACTGTCAGAGGCTTGCCGATCGAGACTTTGCGGAAATTCGAACATCCCCGTCACCCATATGGTGTACCGATTTGCCTCTTACCTGAGCGTTTGGTGAGTATTCGCCGGAGTCCCTACCCGCCTTGAGGTGGGGGCACCAACGAGGAGGTCACCTTGCCCGGTCGAGGTTCGTCACGCCGTCTGCTGCGCAGTTCGGCGATCGTTGCAGCCGCCGCGTCCTTGCTTGGCGTGGGGCTGTCTGCCGCTGTCGCCGCACCGCAGTCCCATCCGGCGCGCGCGATGTCCAAGCTGGCCGATCCCAAGTACGTGGCGATCGGTGACTCGTTCGCCGCCGGTGGGTCCATCGAGCCGCTCGACCCGACCGACGAAGCCTGCGGCGGACGGTCGCTGAGGAACTATCCCCATCAGGTGGCCGAGGCCAAGGGCTGGGACATCACCGACACCTCCTGCAACGGGGCGACCCTCAAGAAGGGGGTCTGGGGGTCCGGACGAGGCGGCTTCTGGGAATCCATCGACGGCGGGAGGACCCCGGCGATGATCGACGAGGTCGACGCCGGTACGAAGTACGTGACGTTTCAGATGGGAGGCAACGACAGCGGAGTCAGCAACGCCTTCCTCACCTGCATCAATGACGGGACCGACCGCGACTTCGGCGGCACCGGCAGGGGCAACGACCCCCAGGGCACCTCGTGCAAGGACCGCTCCGAAAACGGCGAGAGGAACTACCAGTTCGACATCCCGGGGGCACAGGAGGAAATCCAGAAGGCCCTGCTGGAAATCCACAAGCGGGCTCCGCAGGCGCAGGTAGCGGTCGTCGGCTATCCCGCGGTCATCCCCCAGGACGTGACGCGGTGCAACTTCTACACCGATCCCATCCCCTTCCTGAGGAACGGGCTCGGGCCGGTCTCCCACGGTGACCTCGTGTGGCTGCGGGGCAAGTTCGAAGCGTTCAACGCAAGCGTCGAGGACACCGTCACCGGGCTGGCCGCGAAAGAGCCCAACTTCGCTGTCACCTACGTGAACACCTACGACCACTTCAAGGGGCACGAGCCCTGCCAGCCCGCGTCCCCCAACCGGTGGATCTGGCCCGTCCCGGCCCCCAAGACCAACCCCGACTATGCCTTGTGGGGCGCGGCTCACCCCAACGAGTACGGGCACAACGAGCTGGCCCACCTGACCTCCGCAGCCCTCCCCATCGCCAAGCGATGACGCCCCGCTGACCGGGGGCTTCGCTGCCCTTCAAACGGGTAGGGTCGGGGGCTGGCGCGGTAGCTGACGCTCCGTTTCCAGCCCCCGCCGCGTCAAGTGAAATAGGCCGCCGACGAGGTGCCCGCGGCTCGGGTCCTTTTTCGACTGCCCCCCCTTCCCGAACCGGGCAGACGGCTTTGACCGCACCCGGCTCTCCGGTGAACCTCCGCCAACTTGATTTGAGCTGCTTCAGCGGGCTGGTGTGACGTTTGGTCGGGGTGCTCGTGCTGGTCTGGGCCGGAGTCTGTGGTGTAGATCGGCCGTATGGAGGATGCCGCTGACGCCCTGCTCGCCCACCGCGACGGCGACACCCCAGCATGATCCCCAGCATCCACCAACGCGGCAGCAAGACACCCCAGTGCCACCTACGAGCAACTTGAGAGCCTGCTCGACCAGCCCGTCGACGCCCTCGCTACGCCGGGCGGACCGCACCGTTGACGGGCTACCTGTCGCCATACGGACTCCAGCGACGATCAGCGCGCCCCCTATGAGAAGCAGCGCGACAGCGAACGGGGTGCTGGAGACCGTGTCGACGATCACGCCGACCGCCATCAAGAGGTACCAAACACCGACGAGCAGCGGCACCAAAATCGAAGAACCCATCAAGGACACCAGCGGCCCCATGCTCGTGCTCTCCCTGGAAGCGTGGGCGGGGCTGGTGGATGTTGCCCGCAACTCCCGCGTGTAGCCCACGCGCCCACACTCGCCGCAAGCTCCGTCACTCCCGCCCGACGCCGGTGAGTGACGCCGTCAGCTCCCTGGGGAACACGGGGGTCGCGGGTTCGAATCCTGCCGAGTGCACAGCAGGCCGGAGGCCCATCGAGAGATCGATGGGCCTCCGGTTCTTGGTGTGTTCGCAGAAGCCGAGGAAGTGGGGCCGGGGGCCCCGCAAGGAGATGGACAGGGCCCCCGGTGCTTGTCGTAACGGCAATGGTTGACGGGAACCGCCCCGGACGGGAAACGGTTGGCCCGCCTGCACCCCCGCCGTGCCAACCCTCACCCAGGGCTCGGAGGCCGGGTTGGATTTCGACACGTCCTGATCAACGAGAGTGCCCATGGCCGGTTACTGCGAGGGCCCAGTGAAGCTCAGAGAGAACGCGGTCGGCGAGCAGGTCGAACGAACACCGTGGGGATGCCCGACGATCAGCCTGTCCTCTGTACGACGGCAGGGCCGGGCTGCGGCGGGACGATCGCGGTGCCTTCACCTGATGAGCCCGGCTCGGTGGTCTCTGTCGGCCGCGGAGTGCGCCGCCACAGCCGTCCCAGGGACTGGTAGAAGCGGTCCGGGAGGAACGCGGCATCCGCAATGATCATCGCGCCGGAGAAGAGCGGCAGTCCCATGAGGACCGCGATGCCGATGTGCATGCCCAGCAGCATGGTCAGGACGGGGTACTTGAGCCGGCCGAACAGGACGAACGGGAAGGCGACCTGCAGCAGAACGGTCAGGTAGCCGACGATGGCGATCAGCATCACATGACCGTCGGCCATGAGGGACAGGGCGGGCCAGGGCCGGAACAGATCGAGGTTCAGCACGTAGTGGAGAGCCGTGCCGTTGCCCCAGACCGCGCCCTGCACCTTGTACAGGCCGGCGGAGCCGTAGAGGATGCAGATCTGGGCGGCGATGACGAACATGCCGCAGTTGTGCAGGACAGTGACCAACGTCTTGCGCGCATCGCCGAGTTGGCCCGTACGTCCGGTTCCGCGTGAGTCGGCCGGCCGCTTCGGCGCCCCGTCCCGGGAAGCTCGTAGCCGGGCCCTGCGCGCGTCGAGGGACCAGCGTCGGCCGCACGCGGTGAGGACGAGGTAGACGGTCATGAGGAGGATGAGGTTGTCTCCTCCGTCCGTCATGAAGATCGACCTGGCGTGGAACGAGGACACCACCACCGCGAACAGCAGGGACACGGCTCTGGTCCGCCAGCCCAGCATGAAGAGTGCGGACGTCACGACGGCCAGCGCGTAGCAGACCTCGAAGTACGCCCTGCTGTCGGACAGTGTCAGGATGCTCGCCCATTCCGTCTGGTCGAGCAACTGCTTCGCCAGTGCCGGCGTCCACGCAGCACCCGGCCCCCAGATCTCGTCGCGGTGGGGGAACTCGCGCAGCAGGAAGCCGAGATAGAGCAGGCCGTACCCGATGCGCAGCACCGCCGCGGCGTACAGGGACACGGGCCGCCCGGTCAGTGTGGCCAAGAGAGCACCGGCCCGGTGGAGAAGCCGCGAGCCGTCCGTGCGCCCTCGTGGGCGGGAGCGGGGACGGGGTACGGATGCCGTGACCGGCTCTTGTTCAGTTCCCATCGGGGGTCACCTTCCACCAGGGGAGGACACGGATGTCGCTCGGCGCCGGTGCGGTCCTGGCCGCCGGGCGGTCGCCATTCGCCGTGGCGGGCGGGGCGATGGGCAAACTGGTGACGCGAAGCTGAATTGACTCGAAGGCACCGCGGCGATGGGCGGCGACACGGTCCGCCGCGATATTGCGCAGATACTTCTGGATCATTACGGCGCGCTCCGAACGCGGCTCGTCATCGCTGCCGTGCAATTCGGTGTAAGAGGTCCAGGCCCGGCGCAGCATGTTCTGTGTCGTATGACTCGGGAAAACGTTGTGCTCGACCGCTGAATCATCAACTCCGCTCAGATCGAACCATGTACTCACCCGCACGGTGCCGTCCGCAGTGCGGTGCGCGGTTCTCGCCGAGATCTGCCGGTTGATTGACTCGGGTTCCGGCGCGAACAGCCGCCAGTTCTGCTCGAACAACGGATAGACCCACGCGGTGACCTGCCGACTGAACTGCTGGGAAACCGGGTTGGGAGGGGCCACATGCAAGAACACCATCAGCACATGGATCAGAGAAACCGCCAGGCACAGCGCCACGGCCGCGCCCAGCCCCGCCCTCAGCGGACCAGCCGGCCTTGACGGACCGCGGGCCGCAGGTGATTCTCCGGACGATCCTGGTGAGGCCGGCCCAGCACATTTCTGCTCCCGGTCCTTCACATTCACTGATTCAATGCCACCCGGCACAGCCCCACCCGGCCTTCCCAACTCGCATGTTCACCTGCGTATTTCCTGGACCTTCACCGGTGGCGCGGGACGGAATCGAGAACGATCCGCCGCGCGCCACCGGTCCCGCTCGCGCTCTTAGCCGTTGAAGCCCCCGGGCTCGCCCGGCTGGTCACCCTGGCCCTGGTCACCGGACATGTCCGGCTGATCGCCGTAGCCCTGGTGGCCCTCCCAGCCGCCCGGCTTGCCTTCGTCGCCGTGGTGAGGCGGCTTCCCGTGGTCGCCTTCGTCGCCGTGGTGAGGGGGCTTGCCTTCATCGCCGTGGTGAGGCGGCTTCCCGTGGTCGCCTTCATCGCCGTGGTGAGGGGGCTTCCCGTGGTCGCCGTGGTGAGGCGGCTTCCCGTGGTCACCTTCGTCGCCGTGGTGAGGCGGCTTCCCGTGGTCACCTTCATCGCCGTGGTGAGGCGGCTTCCCGTGCTCGCCGCCATTACCGCCGGTGACGTTCCCGCCCGTGATGTCGCCGGTGACGTTCCCGCCGGTGATGTTGCCGGCCGTGTTGCCCGCGACGATGCCTCCCGTCAGGGCACCTCCCAGAAGGCCGCCGTTGGTGACTCCACCCGTCGTCAGGCCACCGAGAACCCCGCCGAGCAGGCCGCTCGTGGCGCTGCCGGATGTACCGGCGCTGGTGGTTCCGGTGGTGGTGCCGGTCGTGGTGCCAGTCGTGGTTCCGGTGGTGGTGCCGGTCGTGGTGGTGCCAGTCGTGGTGGTGCCAGTCGTGGTCCCCCCGGTGGTGGTGCCGCACTGCGGACGGGTAATCCTGTTGGTGTCCAGCGACACCGAACCATTACGGGCCAGCGCCCGGCCGTCGATGCTCGCGTTGGTGGTCACCGTGATGGAGGTCAGGGCCATGATGGTGCCCACGAACGTGGTGCCGGTGCCCAGCGTGGCCGAACTGCCGATCTGCCAGTACACATTGCACGGCGAAGCGCCGTTGATCAGGAGCACCCGGCTGGCTGACGCCGTGGTCAGACCCGAACCGACCTGGAACACCCAGACAGCGTTGGGGTCGCCCTGGGCGTCAAGGGTGAGGGTGCCGGTGAGCCCGAGCGTCGACGAAGAGGTGTAGACGCCCGGAACGAGGGTCAGACCACCGGCGTCCGGCGGAAGGGCGCCGTTCGTGGACTGTCCAGCGGCGTTGTTGTACGCCGCGACGAGGTCCGACTGGGCCTGAAGGGCAACCGGGCCCGCGGAGTACTGAACCCCGTTCACCAGACCCGGAGGGAACCCGCTGATCGCCGTTCCCGGACTCACGCCGAGGTCCCCGGTGATCACCGAGGGACCGGTGTTGGTGACAGACTGACCGGCCAGAACCGCGAAACTTGTCGCCGTACCCAGTGGCACAGGGGTGGCGAGGGCATTCGCCCGCGTTGACGTAGCGACGATCATCGTGGCGGCGAGCACCACGGTGAGCACCGACCAGGCTCAGGCCGACATCGTGCGTCTTAGCGTCACGACAGGCAAATTAAGCGTCATCGAGAGACCAACTCCTGAGTGGGACGGTGGCGTAGCGGGCACTTCCCGGGTTGCACAGCCCGTCTTTTTCTGTCGTTGGGATCCAACACCGAAAAAGCGCGCGACGATGCGGTGCATATGGGTGATCCACGTGAATTCACTATTCAGCCCCTATCCGAGGAAAACACCCTCGGGCGTGGCGTGAGCCGGATCGGTCCATGGCTTGTGCCACTGCGGGGGATCCGGGCCCCTCACCGCGCAAATCAGGAAGAAAGGTTACTTCTTCTGCGAATCAGGACCGTGATGATCATCGCGCGATTAAAGCGGACTTGCTGCTGTGGATTCATTTGTCAGGGCACAAAGGGCAAGTGTTATTATATTTTCGTCGTTCAGTTGGGTGCATTCCGTTCGGAAACGCGACGGATTCGATTTCTCATCCCCCCCTTTGAATTCCGCCATCGCGGACAGCGCCGGCCGCTCCGACGCCGACACCCGGACGTTCACCCTCCGAGCCGAGCAGGCCCACCTGGCGAACGCCGCCAGGGCGCCCGGCCCGTAGATCCGGGAGGAACGTCGACCAGCCCCGGAATGTACGTGCGCTCCGGGGTTCGTTTCGCCCGTAACGGCGGGCTGGTGGCGTCGGCGGTCGCCCGGAAGCTGTTTTCATTCCAGTGGGTAGGGGGCGTGGCGGAACCGGCACGCTTGTCAGCGGGCTTGAAGCGGGGGCTTGGGGCGGGAACTGTGTTGTCGCGTGCTGCGCCGTGTGTTCGGCGGCGTGTGTTCGGCGCCGTGTGTTCGGCGGCGTGTCTTCGGCGGCGTGTCTTCGGCGGCGTGTCTTCGGCGGCGTGTCTTCGCGGTGGTCAGTTTGGAGACCTGGCCCAATGGGACTTCCGCCTCGCCCGCGCTGCCGCGTGTCAGCACGACCCGCGCGCCACTGTGCGGGCACGACCTGACAGGACACGCGATGTTCCCCTCCCGTTCCCTGCGCTCATGGGCCCTGGCGAGCCTCACCACCGCCGTGCTGCTCGCGGGCGCGCTGCCCGCTGCGGCGGCCCATCCCTGCACGACGCCCCCCGGCCGGAGCACCGCCGCCGCGGCGACCGCCGGCGCAGGGGTGATCCCGGCTCAGCAGAACGTCCCCGAACTCGACGCTCCCGGCGCGCCGGGGACTGTCGTCTTCCCGCCGGACAAGCGCTCACGGCCGGGCCCCGGCCGCTTCACCGTGACCGCTCCGCTCCATACCCGTATCACCGCGCTCGGCATGCGGTGCCTGGGCAATGGACGCTGCTCGGTGGCGATCGCCGCCGATGGCTCCACCGCCACCGTCACCCTGCCCCCCGGCCGCTGGACCTTCGCCAACCCGGTCCACGTCACCCTCCGGGCCACGCCCGACGCACCGCTGTCCGGCGGCCAGTACGCCGGCTCCTTCGCCGCGGGGGGTGAGGCCCAGCCCCTGAACGTCGTCATCACCGAGGGCATTCAGGGGGCGCTGGGGATCACCCGGAAGGACACCCCTGACCGCAGCGGCGCCCTGGTCGCCTCCGTCGTCCCCGGCGGCGCCGCCGACACCGCCGGCATCCGCACCGGCGACGTGATCACCGCTTTCAACGACACTCCGGTCAGCACCGCGAACGAGCTGCGCGACGCGCGCCTGGGCAAGCTCCGCGAAAGCGCCGTCGTCCCGGTCACCTACCGCCGGCCGGACGGCACGGTCCGCACGGTCCAGGTCACCCTGACCTGACCCGCCCGCCCCACAGATCCGGCCGCCGGGGAGAAAGGCGCGGCGCCCTGCCGCCCGGGGCATCCTCATCACGCGTCTCTTGAACGCGCGATGAGGGTGTCTGCCTGGACCTCTGTCCAGGTGGCCGTGCCTGCTGATGGCCGTGCCTGCTGATGGCTGTGCCCCCGGAGGCGGAAGTCCTCGGGGGCACGGCTCGGGGGTGTGTCAGCGGGTGAACTTCACGCTCTTGAACTCGGCCCAGCCCACGGCGGAGCCGGGATCGACGGTCTGGACCACGTCGCCACGGCAGCCGGGCGCCTCGTACAGCTCCGCGAAGCGGTTGGTGCCGTTCTCCACGGCGCCCTCGGCGTTACCGGTGGTGTAGCACTGGTTGTCGCGCGGGTTGTTGAGGGCTTCCAGGACGTTGCCGGGCTGGTGATCCTGGAAGACACCTTGGGCCGCCTGGGCGGAGCCGGGAAGGGCCACCACGAGCACGGCTGCGGCCAGGCCACCCAGGGTGGCGGATACACGACCTCGCACCATCACTCCTTGCTGTCAACTGATGACAGGAGGGTATTGGATCGATGTCGGCCGACGGCGCGGGCACACGCACCAGGGGACCGTGAAGGACACCCCGGCCTGTCGCTGTTGCGTCGGTCATCACGACGCCGTCGTCGCCGCCGCGCAGAGCAACCTGGTACGGGCGGCAGTGGACGAGCACAAGCCGAAGAACGGCACACATTGCTCGTACACCGAGAAGCGTTATGGTCGCGGCAGCCACACCTACGTTGAGGTCAGGACCTGTCTGAAGGTCCGGGACGGCGGCTTCGACGTGATTACGGCCACCGATGTCAGCACATCAAAGGGCGCGTTTGGTATTTGGTCGAGTGCACGTGCGGCGGCAAGCCGTCGGTGTCGGCCGGGTGCCGGAGGTGGCGACGAGGACGGTGCACTCCTCCAGTCGCGATACCGCCTCGATCATCGACCGCAGTGTCACCGCCGGGTCCGGCACCGGGAGCGACGGCCGCTCGTGCCCGTCGTCGGATGTCAACTCCCTGATCCTCGGCAGCGCGGTGCCGAGGGCGGCGAACACCAGGGGCCGGTCGGTGGGCAGTTGGGCGATCCACCGCGGCAGGACGGAGCCGCGGTCCACGGACAGGGTCTGACGGTAGGCCCACGACGGGGGCAGGTGCCGGGCGAAGGAGAAGGCGGGCGGTACGTAGTCGATGTGCCCGTGGGGGACGAGGGAGAGCGGGTCCTGTTGGCAGGCGAGCCCGAGTTCCTTGCGCAGGTCGTTGAGGCCGGGCAGCACCCGGGCGGGGTCGATCAAGTTGCTGGTGCCCGACGGCGTGGACAGCTGCGGGATACCGAGGCGTTCCGCGATCAGGCAGGAGCCCAGGTCCATGCCGTCGCGCAGGACGAGGTCCGGCCCGAACTCCCTTGCCACCGGCAGGATCTCTTCCCAGAGCTTCCGGGCCATCGGGCCGGAGACAATGCGGGGCAGCAGGCTCACCAAGACGTCCTGCTGTTCCCCGCTCCCCCGGCCCGGCCGCGTCGCCTGCTCGACCAGTTCGGGTGTGACGAAGGACTGCGGAGTGAGCACGGTCACGGGGACAGCCACCCGCACGTCGTCCCGCGCGAAGACGGAGGCGAGGGCCGGGGTGGTGGCCACGAGCACATCGTGTCCCGCCGCCGCGAGCGCCCGGGCCAGGGGGAGCTGCGCGCGGCCGTGCGAGGGACTGGCGAGCGTGGTGAACAAAACCCGCACGACACACCTTCTTTCGGTGCGGAGGATGGAACTGCGGCCGCGTGCAGGGCGACGTGACCGCGGCGGAGCCGGCGATCAGCACGCCGAGGCGAAGCTGGCCTGGATTTGGCCGCGGTCTTCGGTGTCCCGGGAGAGCGCGGTCACCTCCGGTCCATCAGCGGAGAGGCCACAGCGCGGCTTCGTCGCCCCCTCAGTCCGACAGGTAGCGGCACCGCGTGGCGGCGGTGGGAGGCATCGGCGAGCAGCGGCGGAGCGGTGAGGAGCGCGAGCCCCGAGGCGCTGAACTTCGTCATGTGCCTGTGCTATCAGCCTCGTTGAGTGTGTTGGGCCGGAGGCGATGTCATGGCACCCGAACGGGCTCATCAGTCGTATCGCGCGACGACATCTCGACCCTGACGCCAGACGGGGCAGTGACCTGCCGATCACGCGACCGCCGGATTCCCTGCTCGTTCAAGGCTCTCGATCATCTACGGCGTCGCCGCACCGGCCGACTGCGACCGGGAAGGCCATCGGCGATCCGCCGGACACGTTCTTGTGGTCGTCGCAACGCTGTCACTACGGCCCCCCGGGCCCTTGGCGTCATGGATAGCGGTGCCGGGGGGGCAGCCGGCGCCCAACTGGTCGGCACAGGCGAACTCCTCGACGCCCTCGCCCGGACCCCAACCACCCAGAACCCGGAACGAGCTGCGAGACCATTTCCTTCTGCCGTGCCACATGGTTGCCCCGGCCCGCAGCACGCGCGCCGGAGGGGCGAGACACGGACGACGACGTTCTGGCGGGCTGGGACATACCGGACACCGTAGACGCACGCCAGTTCAGACCAAATCGGGGCGGTGCCACGGCTCGCCCAGTACGTGGTGTGCCAGGAAGCGCAGCACCGTGGCGTACCACAGGTGAATGTTGTTCGGTTTGAGAACCCAGTGCCCCTCGTCGGGAAAGTACAGGAACTTCGCAGGGACTTCGAACCGCGCCAGGTCGTTCCAGAGCGCCAGGGCCTCGCTGATCGGTACCCGGTAGTCCTTGTCGCCGTGGATCACCAGCATCGGCGTGGTGATCTTCGCGGCCCGCAGATGCGGGGACTCCCGTTCGTACCGCTCGGTGCGCACCAGCGGGTCGCCCTGCCGCCGCATCCAGTAGGCGGGGAAGTCGGTGACCCCCACGAAGCCGTACATGTTCCACAGGCTCGCGTGGCTGACGATCGCCTTGAAGCGGTCGGTCTGGGTGGCGATCCAGTTGGCCATGTAGCCGCCGTACGAGCCGCCCATCATGGCCGTGCGCTCCTCGTCCAGGTCATCCCGCCGCAGCGCGGCGTCGGTCAGCGCCATCAGGTCCTGGTACGGCGCGCCGCCCCAGTGTGCCCAGCCGCGCTCGTGCATCTGTTGTCCGTAGCCGGTGGACAACGCCGGGTCCGGCAGCAGGACCGCGTAGCCGGCGGCCGCGGCCACCCAGGGGTTCCACCGCCAGTGCCAGGCGTTCCAGCTGGTCTGCGGGCCGCCGTGCACCCACAGCAACAGGGGCGCGGGGGTCGCGGCGCAGGCAAGGTGCGGCATCACCAGCCAGGCGCGTAGCGCCGTCCCGTCCTCGGCGGTGGTGTGGACCTCGGTGACGCTGCCGGGCAACGCGGCTACCGGCCCGGGGCCCGGCAGTGGCACCGGCTGCTGGTCGGGAGCCCCGGCATCAAGGCGTACGGGGGTCGGCGGGCTGTCCACGGCCGAGTGCAACGCGTACAGGGTGCGACCGTCCGGGGCCACGACCACGTCGGTGTACGCGCCGGCAGCGGTGAGCCTGACCACGTTGCCGCTGCCGGTGGAGAGGCGGAAGACCGGCGCGTGCCCGGCTTCAGCGGCGGTGAAGTAGACCACCGGCGTGCCGTCCTCGCCGGGCACCGGGGAGATGACCGGGGCAGTTGGCCACTGGTCGAAATCGGGCAACAGGTCGCGTCCGGGGTCCTGGTAGTCGGTGGCGTCCACCAGCCACAGCGTGACGTCACCGGGACTGTGCCAGGTGATCCGCCGCTCGCGGGTACAGACCAGATGCCGGCCGTCCGGGGCGAAGGCGGGAGCAGCGTACTCGGTGTCCGGGGACTCCAGCACCCGCAGCCGTTTGCCCGTGGCGGCGTCCGCCACCACGATGGCAGCGCGGATCTCGTCGGGGAGCGTGCCCACGGCCGCTCCGTAGGCGATCAGCGAGCCATCGGGGGAGACCGCGATCCCCTCGTATGCGGCGATCCGACGCTCTCCGCAGTCCACCACCGCTGGTTGCTCTGCGGCGGGGTCCGGGAAGGTGAACACCCGCGCGACGCCGGGACCGAGGTCGTGGTCCCAATGCCGCACGGGCATCGATTCGTGAAGGATCGCCGACACCTTGGCCTTCTGGCGGGCCTCGCGGAGTCGCGCGTCCTGATCGGCGTTCGCCGCTCCGTGCAGTTGTGAGGCCGCCAGGGCGATCCGGGAAGCCTTGGCGGCGGTCGCGTACTCGTCGATCCCGCCGGGCCTGGCCAGCAGCTGTGATGCCTCGCCGCCGCCCGGGGGCAGGCTCCAGAGTGCCGCTTCCCGCTTGTCGTCCCCGTCCTCACCGGGATCAGCGACCGGGCGGGAGGAGAGGAAGAGCAGGGTCCCGTCGGGCAGGAACTCAGGGGCTGACTCGCCGCGAGCGGAACGGGTGAGGCGCCGGGCCGGACGTTCCCCGGACGGGTCGACCTCCCACAGGGCGCCGATGAACCTGGTGCGGTCAGTGGAAAGCTCCTGAACCACCGTCACCAGACGGGTTCCGTCGGGTGACAGTGCCAGCGAAGAGAGGCGGGGCAGCGCGATGAACGCCGCCAGGTCGTGGAAGGGAGTGGATTCCGGCATGAGAATCATCCTGAGCCTGGACGCGGGAGGGCGCCAGCCCCCTCCCAGAGCCGCCGAACGGCGTGTGGTCACGCGAGTTGTCACAAAGCCGCAGATCCTGGAGGAGCCGGCGGGCCTCCGCACGGGGCTTTGGCAGGGCGGGACATCAGACCATCTGACGGACCAGGTCAACTGAGGAGATGAGCCAATCGGACCCATCGCTCGATATGGGAACAAGATCAACGGAAACAGGACACTTTTGATTCGCCCAACCCATCCTCAGCCCGGTGACCCTCGTCACCGGCTCGCGGTTCCGACATGCGGGCTCCACTCCGCGCAGGCCGACAGGTGGGTCGCTCCTGATCACAGGCCCTACGCGCGCGGGAAAAGGTCGCGACCGTAGCACCGGCAGCACCGGCAGCACCTGGTGCTCCAGCACGCTCTCCTCGCAGGTATGACAGCTCAGCCCGAGATGACCCAGCGCGATCTGCGCAGCCGGTCCAAAGAGATCACGGACGCCGTCCAGGGCGGGCAGTCGTTCACGGTCATCCGGGTGCGGGGCCGTGCGGGAATGCGAGCCGACTGATGATCTCCTCCTCCAGCGGACCGGGTGGCGGCCACGGGAATCGGGGAATGTGAGCGCGGAGCAGAATGAGGCCGTGCAGGGCCGCCCAAAGAGCGGTCGCCGTGGCGAGAGCATCCTCTGTACGGGACGTGCCTTCGTGCATCGCATCGGCGACGTCGCGCAGAAGTATCGAGAATGCTTCGGCGGGAGCGAGCTGACTCGCGATGGGCTCGCCGACAATGGGCGCGAGCTGGCGTACCGCCTGGTCCATGCGTTCTTCTGTGGTGCTGCTACCCCTAGGCCGCGGCCGGGAGAACAGAACGGCGTAGAGCTCGGGCTGCTCGGCACCGAAGACGAGATAGGCGTGGCAGTCGGCCAGAAGTCGTTCACGCGCGCCTTCCGCTCCCGCCCGGGCGGTCTCAAGATGACGCACCAGCAGTGAGCGGGTTTCGGTGACCACGGCCTCCACGATCTGGTCGGGCGTGTCGAAGTGCGCGTAGATCGACGGTGGCGCGATGCCGACCTTGCGGGCGATCGCCCGCAAGGTCACCGCGCTGTCCGATCCGGTCTCGACCAGCAGCTCACGGGCCGCGGTCACGATCTCGTCGCGGAGTTGCCCTCCCTGACCTCGGGGGTTGCGTCTCCGTGCTGCCGGTGAAGCCATGACAAAGACTTTACAGGCGTAAGTTCTCATGCTCTACTTACGGCCGTAAGGTTACAGGGATAGCGCGAAGGAAGATGATCATGGACGTTTCCGTTCGAATACTCAAAGTCGACGGCGGCATGAACGTCGGTGTCGGCGCCGAAGCGTCGCGGTGCACCGCATGAGCGCCACGACCGTCACCCCCCTTTCCATGGGCAACAGCAACGCCTACCTCCTGCGTGGCGAGCAAGCGATCCTCGTGGACACGGGCGGACCGGAGGACGGCGACCGCCTGCGCGACGCGCTGTCCGAGCAGGGCCTTCAGCCTCGCGACATCGCCCTGGTCCTCCTGACCCACGGCCACAATGACCACAGCGGCACGGCGGCGTCGTTCGCGGATGCCGGCGTTCCGATCGCGGTCGGCCTGGGTGACGACCAACTCCTGCGTACCGGACGCATCGGCGTACTCCCGATCAGTCATCCGGCCGGTGCGGTGCTGAGGCCCCTGGTCCTCCGCGCGAGGGCCCAGCCGGTCGAAGCCGACATCCTGGTGGAGGACAAGTTCGACCTGAGTCCCTATGGCGTCGACGCGCACGCCGAGCGGTTCGGCGGCCACACCCCCGGGTCGCTCGTCGTCCGCGTCGGCGACGACACGCTCGTCGGCGACCTGGTCCGCGGTGGCGTGCTGCGCCGCCAGAGCCCGAAGCGCCATTTCTTCACCGAGGACGCCGCCGGAGTGCGCAGGGCGCTCATGACCGAGCTCGACCGCCATCCGCAGCGCCTGCTCCCCGGCCACGGCGGCCCCCTCGACGCGGACGAGACCCGACGACGCCTCGACAAGGTCGCTCCGGTGCCCAGTCGGCTCGCAGCATCCGGGTGAGGCAGGTGGTGCTTACGGTCCGCGGCACGGTCGCACGTGTCGTCGAGGAGCGGGTGGCTATAGCGCAGATCGACGTCCGCACCCGACAGGCCGCGGCCGCCGACGACCACGGCCAGACCGGCAGTGGATCGTGACCGCCGGGGACACGGTCGACCTCCGGACGGATCAACGTGCCCTCGATGACCGCTAGGTCCTGTCCGGCGTCGAAGACAACCAGGATGTCGCGGTCACCCGGCTTCCAGCGGCCCATCTCGATGAAGTCGGTGACCACCCGGCGGGTCCGGGCGGCGGTGACCTCGGCGACATCGTCGGCCGCCCCCAGCCGCAGGGCGTCCAGGATCTGGCACCACGAGGTCAGCGGGGCGAACCGGTTGCCGGCCCAGGCGGCGTAATGGCCGCAAGGGTGAGCATCGCCTCGGAGTGCTCGGGTCGGGTTTCGTAGTCCCGTGCGTTCCTGCGCGCCTGATCCGTTGCGGCGAGAGCCGTACGCCTTGTCACCGCTGACGTGACCGGGCCGGGTACGGGGCCGCTCGCCCTGCGGGCGAATGAGGTAGACCATGAGACAGCCACCGCGGCCCCATGGCGTCGGCGAATGCGTCGACCTGTTGCACGGTGGCTGTCGGGCGCTCCTCCGCCGACTCCATACCCGCTTCCCTGATGCGGTAGGGAGTACGACGGATCAGCTCGTCATCGACGGCGGTCTCCATGATGGCTTTCAGCAGCCGGTAGCACTGGTTTCTAAGGAAAACGGAGATTCCATGATTCAGATCGGCATGGTTGGCAGAATCTCCGCAGGAGACGACACCGGAAAGTTCGTAAAACTCCAGGAGCTTCCTGACGACTCGCCAAGTTATCTTATCCTGATGGCATATGACGCGGATTTCCAGGATGGGTACGGTGATTATTGGGTGGAGGACCACGAGTCACTGAAAGAGTTCTTCACGGAGTCGCACTGGGTGATCGAGTGGCTGAATCCGACAAGCCAGGAAGGGAACTGACCATCGCCCGAACGAGCTCCCACTCGCGCCCTCACCGCCCGTTCCCTCCGTCTCGTGGACTGGCGGGAGTTCTTGGCCCGGTGGCTGCCCGGAGTATCCGGCCGATAGTGCCGTCCGCCGCCCACCGGCGGAAACGGGTGTGGAGCACGGTCCATGAGCCGTATCGCTCGGGCACATGTCGACAGGTCACCTCGACCCGGGACTTCCACACCATCCCCTGAGCGCATCAATGCCTGCAGGATCCGTAAGTCCGCGGTTTGTGGCCGCGTGAATCGCGCTCGCATGTTTATCACCTTCTGTTCATGCCCCCTTCTCCCAGCCTCTGCAACTCAAATCTTCCCGGCCGGGCATCTGTCGACCAATAGCCTTTGCCCCCCCGCAGGAAGGTTCGCAACAGGAGCGGACTCTCCCACCAGTGTCCGGGGCCTACGTCCTCATCACCCCAGGGGGATTCGCACACCGGTTCAAGAGCGAGATGCGCCGCTTCGCGCGGCCTCAGCCAACGGCCGCCACACAACACCGTTCTGCCACCGAAAGAACGTGGCCCAGCACCGACACCCTCTGCCACCTCCGCGACAGCGAAGTGGCACCCATCCATATCGCACCACTGCCGCACCAGTCGAGGCGGCAAACCACGGCCAATCGGCGCACGTTACGACGGCTCCACAGATCACACCCAACAATCACTTAAGTCGCTGCCCTGCAAGGTGGCCAACAATGCACCTGCGATTCCCAAGCTCAGAGCGCGAGTTCGATTCTCCTCCCCCGCTGGGCGTGTGGTCGTCTGCGCGTGGGGATCGGCCCAGGTGTCGGGCAGCCCGAAGGGGACCGCCCCGACATCGGCGCCCGATCCCAACCGGGTCGCGTTCAGCAGCGGGGTCCAGGAGGAACGCTCTCCTCCGGCGTCTCGGTGATCGAGTACGGCCGGCATCCGGTCGCAGGCACCGGCTGACATCGGGTTTCAGGTGCCGTGCGCCCCTTGCGACTCGGGGTCACACGTTGGGTGGCGAGCACTCGATGCCGGCGACCGCTGTGACCGCGGAAGGCGCCTGGTCCGGTGCGGAGTCCGCGGACTCGTCCAGCCTGCGGGCGGTGTGGATCCGCAGCAGTCCTTCGATGCCGCGCAGCAGGGTCTCGCCGGCCAGGACGGGGTCGCCGAGGTAGCCGGCGCTCATCGCGCCGTCACGGAGCATGACAAAGTGTCGCCCGGCGTGCTCGGCCTGTTCGGCCGTGATCGTGGCGAACAGTGCGGTGACCGTCCGCAGGAACCATTCGCGGTGCTGCACGACGGCTCGGTGGACCGGGTTGCCGGGGTCGGGGAATTCCGCTGCCGCGTTGAGGAAGGCACATCCGCGGTAGCCGGGTGAGCGGATCTGCTCGACCAGGGACGTACCGATGCCTCGGAGGATGGCGTCGGCCGGCACGTCCGTGGACATGAGAGAGCCGATCTGACTACGGATCGCCTGGTCGACGCTTCCGATGTAGGCGAGGGCGAGGTCGTCCTTGCTTCGGAAATGGCGGTAGAAGGTGGCGTTGGTGACCTTCGCCTCGGCGACGAGGCGGTCGACGCCCACCGTGTGGATGCCCTCCGCGTAGAAGAGCTGCCCGGCGGTCCCCAGAAGCCGCTCCCGGGCCGCCGAGACCCGCCCGCCAGTGCCTGTGCCGGCTTCCGTCCGTGTCATGCCACCCATGGTAGCGGGTAGAACGCTCTCTCTTGTTTTCGCCGAAGGGGTGTGCCAGGCTGCGTCCAAGAGAGAACGTTCTCTCTATCCGCACTCACTGGAGAATCCCATGGCATCCACCGCCTCCGCCGAGCACGTCGCCGCCACACCCGCCCTGCGCCGGCTGTACGTCATCCGCTTCGCCTTCGCCGCCGCGTGGGCCGTACTTCTGATGGTGTCCGGCTCGGACCTCACCCTCGGAGCCCAACTGTTGCTGGTTCTCTATCCGGCCTTCGACGTGGCCGCGGCTGTCCTCGATGCCAGGTCCGCGCGCGCCGCCGGACCGGTCAGGGGCCTGTACGTCAACATCGCCGTCAGCTCGCTCGCCGCCGTCGGTATCGCGGTCGCCGGCACCTCGGGCGTCGCCGACGTGCTGCGCGTCTGGGGCGCGTGGGCAGTGATCTCCGGGCTGGTCCAGCTCCTCGTGGGCGTCGCGCGCCGGCCGATGGGCGGACAGTGGGCCATGATCGTCAGCGGCGGCATCTCGGTGCTGGCCGGCGCGACCTTCTTCCAAAGCGCCTCACAGGACGACCCCTCACTGACCGCCCTCGCCGGCTATGCCACGCTCGGAGGGATCTTCTTCCTCGTCTCGGCGTTCCGCCTGTCCCGCTCGACATCAATGCCGTCTCGGTGACCATCATCGGGGAGCACCACAGCGGGCAGCCGACGCCGAACAACCCGTACCAGATGATCGAACCGCCGGCGAGGGACGGTCCTTGCCTCGTCGGGATGTCCGTACAGCGTGAACCGTCTGCCGCGCGGTCTTCTCGCGCTCGCCGCGGAGCCGTTGGGCGAGGACCGCCTGATCCTAGATGGGCCCAGGGTGGCGTCCGGCCACTCGGCCGCCGGCCCCTGGTTACGGCGAGCCCGATGGACGACGTCGTACCCAGTGAGGACGGGATCGACCAGCCGCTTCGCGGATCCGGTCGGAGTGCGGGGGCGTCGTGGTCGTGCGCACCAGTTCAAAGGACTGGTCGTAGAGGGCGACCACGTCTAACTCGCCACGTGCCTTGACCCAGCCGCCCATCGCGGCGCCTGCCAGTCCCCCTCGACTGCCCATCGCCCTTCCTCGACGCGCGCCGCAACGCCCGAAGTCACGCGGCGACTACCGCCCTCGCCGCCCGTTAGGGACCGTGTGGACCGGCATGGCCGGCATGGAGGGCATGGAGGGCATGGCCAGCGGCCGAGGAACGCGGAATCGCCAACTGTCCCTCACAGAAGAACCGTTGGAGAGCCGCATGTGGCGAATGCATACTTGGGGCCAAGGAACCGAGGTCGCCGATCCACCGCGCAGGGAAACCCGATGAGTGCCGCCCGCCGTGGCAAACGCCGCGCCACGCTGCCGCGCCGCGCGTGGATCGTACTCGCGGCGTCCGTCGGGTTGATCGCACTCTCCAGCGCGGCCATGTCGGCCACGGTCCTGGACGCGGGGGGTTCCAACGGCGTGGACACGCATCGCCAGACGGCGTCCCGCGAGGACGTCCTCAAGTTCTGGACTCCGGAGCGGATAAAACAGGCGAAGCCCGCCGAGATGCCGGTGCGGCCGGTGGAGTGCGTGGGCTGGCAATGGTTCGTCCGCCCGAACTGCTGGTGATCCCGACCGACAGGTGTGCCCCGGCGCCGGGGGAGCACTGCTGACACGGAGGGCACCAGCCTGGCATGCCCATTTCTGCGACCGGCGCCCCGCTCGAAGGCCGGTGCCATGATCTCGGCATCTCTCTTGTGGTCACGGCTTCGCAGCTGTCCTGGACAGCCCCGTTCACCGGACTGAGCCCGCACAGCTTCAGCAAGCTGGTGACGATGCTTTGCCGGGAGGGGGCGGATGCCGTGCGGCGAGGCCGGCCCTGGAGCCCGTCGCCGGACGACCAGGTCCTGCCGGTAGCGACGTACTGGCGCACCGACCTGACGCAGCGGCAGTCGGCCCCATTGTTCGGGATCTCGGACTCCGCGGCCGGTGATCCGGACGCTCTGCTATCGCTGCGTGAGTGGATTGGGTTCGAGGACGAACCGCGCGGACGGGTGCGGCTGCTGTCGTCCTCAGGCGGATCCAGCGGTGAGATGAGTGGTGGCGCGCTCGACGTGCTCGTCGTCGCACTGGGTTCCGGAGGGGCCGGGGCGGTGCTCGCCCGATCGTTGACGAGCTGGATCCGGTCGCGTGCCGTGCTGATCGGTGTCAGCCACTTCCCGGGATCCCCGGCCTGGCCGACTTCCGGCCGTACGGGAGAACGTCGCCGGCCTGTGGCACCGGCTGACCCATGCTGTCACAGGGGTGCTGAGCCCCCGAGCACAGCGAGGTCGTGGACCCCACGACCGGTGGAGGTCGTGGACCCCACGACCTCCACCGCCGACATCGGCCGTGCCATCAACCAAGCCGCGGCCGAGGCCACAGACGTGCTGCCGATCTACTCCGCCGGACACGGACTGATGGACGACCGGGGACGTCTCTACCTGGCCACCAGCGCCACCCGCGACCAATCCCCAAGGTACAGCGCGATGGGCGTCGACCTGTTGCGCGAAGACCTCGGCGGCAGCGCCGCCGCGGCCCGGGTCCTCATTCTGGACTGCTGCTTCTCCGGACGCGCCATCGAAGTGATGGCCGGCGAGGAGAGCCCGGTCGACGGCCAACTCGCCGACGGGGACGAACACCTCCGCCTGGTCGCACGGTAAGGCCAGGTCCGCTATCGCCTCGCCGCCGTCGGCGAGCATGACCGCCCGAGCGGCCGGTGGTCCACCGCAAGCGCCATTGGTGGGAGGTGGAGACCAGGTGTGAAGTTCCCCCAGCTCGTTCAGGGCGTTCGTACGGTGGCGCGCTCCGCTTGGACGCCCTGGACCCCTCCCCGCTCCAGTGCGTGTGGGCCGAAGGCAGACGGGATGGGAGCCGGGGAAGGTGGTGGGCGAAGAAGTGAAGAGGTGAGGTAAAGCACGCACGTTGACAGCGAAACCACCGCCTGGGAGCGTTCCCGGCATGAGGTCTGTCATCGTGTCGATCGACGTACCGCAGGCGCCCGAACCGGTCTATGACTTCCTCGATGTCATGGCCAACCATGAGCTGTTCACCAACCACTACCTGACCAACTGGCGTTACGGTGGGCCCGACCGCGGTGTGGGATCGCGTGTCACGGTCACGGCCGCGCTGGGCGGCGCGAAGGCGGACGTAGGCATCGAGGTGATCGAAGCCGAGCGGCCGTGGCGCATCGTCGAGCGGAACACCGGCGCGGGTGGTCGCCGACGGGCCCGCGGGACCTACCGCATCGAGCCGTTGCCTGCCGGCGGGAGCCGGGTCTCGTTCGAGTACGCCGTGCTACAGGCCCCGCTCACGGAACGCCTGCTGGCCCCGCTCGTGAGAGCCACGATCCGCCGGGCCAACCGCGTCGGCATGCGGCGCATGGCCGCCGAACTCACCTGCGGTGAGTCCGCGTCCAGGTAAATGGCGTCTGTTCCAGTCCACGAGGGCGGCGCCGGCCTCGTTGAGCGCGACGGCTGGGACTCAGTGGAAGTTGGAAAGCTCCGAGCCGAGCAGACGGGCCACCTCCTGCACGAGATCCATCCCTCATCCGCGAAGCCTTGTGGCGGCTGGGCTCCGACGAAGGACAGCTACCTGCGGGCACCCACACGATCGGCGGCTACTGGACCCGCACCAACGACCCGGAGATCGACGTCGTCGGCGCCGACCACGTTCCCATCGCCAAGAAGATTCGAGGATGTGCTCAAGGCCGCCCGCTCCAACCTCCGCTTCCAAGACCGACGCGTCGCCGACCTCGAAGCACCGGCCGCCGCCCCCGGGACAACGCCCTGACCTAGGCATACGGCCGTAAGGAAACCGTCCAGCTCGTCAGGAATCCTTGACGACATCCTCGTTCGTCAGCTGCCTCATCGCCGCCAGGGTCTGGTTGATGGTGGCCGGGAGGTCGGTGTCGCCGTGCTGGTTGAGCCAGCGGGTCACCGCTATCCGGAACGTGGTCACGGCGATCTCGGCCGCTAGCTGGGCGGTCAGGTCGTCGACGCCGCGGTCACGGAAGCCCTGCTCCAGGGCCTCCGCCATCAGCGAGAACTTGCGCAGCTCGCGCTCATGCAGGGCGGGTTCGGCGTCGATCGCGGCCCGTCGGCGTAGCAGGTAGTCGAGGCTGCGGCCCTCGAAGATCTCGGCCGCGGTGGGGGCCAGACCCTCGGTGATCAGTTCCATCGGGCCGAGCGACGGCGGGGCCTCGGCCATGAGGCGGGCCACCCGCTCGGGCACCAACTCCTCGCCGGCGAAAAGCACCTCGCGCTTGTCGGCGAAGTGCCGGAAGAACGTACGGGTCGTGAGTCCGGCCCGCGCTGTGATCTGCGGCACGGTGGTCTCGGCGAAGCCCTGCTCAAGGAAGAGATCGAGCGCGGCCCGCTCAAGCCGTTCTCGCGCACCCGGCTGCCATCGACCCATGCGGCGAATTCTAGCGATGACACGTCGTGTCATGCCATGCGATAGTGATGACACGACGTGCCATTGGTTGATGGAGGCGAACATGACGGGTGAGATCTGGGTGCTCGGTGCGACCGGACGGGTCGGCCGGGAGGCGGTGGAGCGTCTGCGGCAGGCGGGCGCCGAGGTGGTGGTGGCCGGCCGCGATCGGGAGCGGCTGACCCAGGTGAGTCCGGACGCCCGGGCGGTGACCGGCTCGCTCGACGAGGTCTGCGCGCGGCTGGCCACCGAGGCGCCGACCGTCGTGATCAACACGGTGGGCCCGTTCGCGGTCACGGCGCCGCAGGTCGCGCGGGCCTGCCCGCCAGGCACCCACTACGTCGACGTCGCCAACGAACTGAGCGCGTTCGAGCTGCTCCACGCCATGGACCGGGAGGCGGCGGCGACCGGTCGCACGCTGGTCTCCGGGGCGGGCTTCGGCGTGCTCGCGACCGAGAGCATCCTGCTGCATCTGCTGGCGGCCGAGGAGAAGCCTTCGCGAGTACGCGTCGACGCCGTCGCGTCAGTCGCGATCGAACCCGGCGCCCTCGGCGAAGCCCTGGCCGCCACCATCGTGCACGCGTTGCTCGACGGCGGCCGCGAGGTGCGGCAGGGCCGGTTGGTACGCGCCCGGGCCGGCGGTGCCGCCGAGAGATTGACCACCCCCGACGGCGACGTGGTCACCACCGCTTCCCTGAGCAGCGGCGAGCTCTTCGCGGCCTGGCAGGCCAGCGGTGCCCCGTCGGTGATCGGCGCCTCGGCTCTCGCCCCGGCCAACCCGGCCGTCCGAGCGGCTCTGCCGGCGATAGGTGGCGTGCTGCGTTTGCCCGGCCTGGCCGGCTTCGCCACTCGGCGGCTCGCCCGCATCACGACGACCACGGCCAAGGAGCGCCCGCGCCGGTCGTCCTGGGGCCGCGCCCGAGTCGAATGGCCGTCCGGCCGCGTACGCGAGGGCTGGCTGCGCACCGGCGAGGGCATGACGTTCACGGTCGGCGCCGTCACCGAGGTGGCCCAGCGCCTGGCCAAGGGCGAGGGCCGCCCCGGCGCGTTCACCCCGGCCAGGCTCTTCGGCCCCGAGGTGGCGCTGGCCGCCGGCGCCGAGTTCGTGGTCACGGACTGACTGTCGCCAGAGCGAATCACTGCCAGAAAGGCGGCCCCGTCGGCACGCCTCTCGCAGGAGACCGCCCCAGGAGGCGCCTCTACGGGTGCGCGCGCCAGTACGTGCCATTCAGAGGGGTAAACAGCGGTCACTACGGACACCGTCCAGCCACTGACCAGGAGCACATCCGCACAGGGTTTCGGCTGGTCAGAGGCATCTATGGCGTTCAAGTGCTGGGTGATTCCCAAGCTCAGAGCGCGAGTTCGATTCTCGTCACCCACTCCACGACGTAGGCCCAGGTCAGCGACTTGGCCTCCTCTGTTGTCTAGACCCGCCCAAGGGCTGTCCCGTGCCCGTTCCGTGCCCGATGCCCGATCGTCCGGGCCGGCCTCAGCCCTTCTCGGAGGTCCGCCCCTGCGCACACCATCGCGTCCTTGAGCCTCGCGCCGGACCGCGGCGACAGGGTGCGCCCGGTGGGGCGGAGATCGTAGAAGCGGAAGCTGTCCGGCAACCCCAACGTCCGACTGCCGACCTCGCCCCGCCTCGGCGACCGGATCGCCACAGCTCACGCCGCCGGCCTGCTCCACCTGCACGTTCCGGCGATCTGGGAAATGGTGATCTTCCACAGGGCCGCGGCAACAGTGTCGCCTTCACCCTCCTGGACACCACCGAAGGCGCGCAGTCCTCGATCATCGACACCACCGTCGTGGCGCTCACGATCTTCGCGTACATCGTCTGCCGAGGATGGAAGTCATGGCGAGTCGTCCAGCGTGGCGATGTACAGACGAACGCGCTTTGAGCTGCCGTGCCCGTGGGCCACTCGGACGCCCCGACCGGCCTGCGCTGCGGCTGCGATCCCGCTTCTGAGCAGGAAGTGCTGTTGGTCCAAGAGGGGAACACCATCGACTCATCGGGTGAATGCACGGTCACTGCTCGGCACGTGGCTCGCCGACGAGGTCGATGCCACCCTCGCCAAAGCCTCACGTCCCCCCGCACCAAAGACGACTTGAGGCCGCGGTACTCACGGCGCGCCTGGGCCGTCCGTGAACCGTCCCGGTTCGCCATGCTCTACGGCACACCCGTCCCCCGCGACCAGACGGTGGAGGCACCGCACGATCCGGCCGGCCTCGCTGACATCGTAGGCCTCTGACCGGGGCAGCCGGACCCCGTCGCCTGTGAAACGGCGGGGCCGCACCGGCACCGGCACCCGTACGTGGCCGAGCAACCCGTCATCCCCTGCCGGGAGCTTGATCCCCCCGCTCGCGGCCCCGACTGCGGTTCCCTTCTTGCGCCATGGGCTCCACGGCCTCCGGGGATGTCAGGCGAAGCAGGGCCTTCGAGGTCGCGGCGTCCGCTGGGTGGAAGGCCCAGATCCTGTGGCCTTCGCTTCCCGGCAGTTCCAGGACGTGCTGGTCGAGTGCGAGCGTTCCGACCCTCGGATGTCGGAACAGTTTGTGGTCGAGGGCCTTCTCATAGAGGTGGTGCTCGCCCCAGGCAGTTCTGAAGACATCGCTGTGCGCGACCAGTTCCTTCAAGAGCTGTGTCAGGCGGGCCGACCCCGCTTCAGAGCCCGACTGTGCGCGTAGGGCCGCCACCACGCAGCGGGCGAGTTCGGGCCACTCGGTGAAGAACGCCTGTGCTCCGGGGGCGAGGAAGACCAGGCGGGCGTAATTGTCCCGGGGTTCCAACCTTTCGTGGAGAAGATCGCCGAGTGTGTTGCTGTCCACGATGTCGAGCCATCGGTTCACCAGCAGTGCGGGCACCGTCAAGGAGCCGAGCAGCTGGTGCACTGCATCCAGGCGGTCCGTGTCCATGCCGGGCGCCACTCCGTCCTCGGCAGCCCCTGTGTCGGAGAGTTCACGCAGGTAACGCGCCGCCGCGGCGTCCAGCAGCAATGCCCTGCACAGGCCCCTCACCACCGCGCGGGACGGACGGCGTTCCCTCCCCTGTTCGAGGCGCACGTAGTAGTCGGTGCTGATCCCGGCCAGGAACGCCACCTCGTCTCGCCGCAGCCCGGGCACTTGGCGCTGTGCCCCCGGGGCCAGTCGGTGATGTTCCGGCCGCACCCGATCCCGTCTGGCACGCAGGAAGGCCGCCAGTGGTTCGCCGCTGTTGTGCGCCCGTGAAACCTTCATGCCACCAGCCTAAGGACAAGGCGTTCACCGGGAGTGGGGGAATGGCCGTGCGCCACCACGGCCGGCCGGCCCTGCCGCGTAACGCCGCCCAGATCAAGACGCACAGAGCGCACAGAGCGCACAGAGCATCGATGCAGCCCGTAACCGCGAGCACGTGAGCTGGGCAGGCCGGCCCAGCTCGACCTTGTGGTCGCCCCCGCCCGAACGGCCGGTGCCGACGGGCAGGACTGACTCTCCGGGGTGGGTGTATCGCTCCTACCCTCCCGGTTCGTCGGGTGGCTAGCGTGCCGAACGCCTACCGAAAGGTTCGGATCCCAGCGCCGTGCGATTGCGGCGGGCTTCCCGGCACCAGTTAAGAACGCCAAGGAAAAGAGATACGTCGATGTTCGTCGTTACCGGCGCCGGTGGCCGCACCGGACGGGCCGCCGCTCTACACCTGCTCGCGGCCGGATACCGCGTCCGAGCCGTCGGCCGGTCGGCCCAGCGGCTCGCCGACCTTGCCGCACGGGGCGCCGAGGTGTGGGAAGCGGACCCGCTTGACCCGGCCGCGCTGACGGACGCCTTCCGTGGCGCGGAGGGCATCTACGCGGTGATCCAGCCCAACTACATTCCCGACCACCCGGACTTCGGCGCGTTCCAGGACCAGGTGGCGGCCTCCCTGACCACGGCGGTCACCGAGTCCGGCGTGACCCGCGTCGTCGGGCTCAGCAGCTGGGGAGCTCGGCACCCCGAAGGCACCGGACCGGTCATGGGGCTCCACCGCTTCGAACAGCGCCTCTCGGCTGTTCCCGGAGTCGACACGCTGTGGCTGCGGGCCGGCTACTTCATGGAGAACCTGCTCACACACGTCCACACCGCCAGGGCCCACCACCGCATCAGCGCCCCGTTCGACCCCGACCTTCCTCTGCCCTTCGTCACGACCCCCGACATCGGGGGCCGAGCCGCGGCCGAACTCGCCACCGGGACCTGGCACGGTACGGAGGTCCTGGAGCTCCAGGGCGAACGTGAGGTGAGCATGCGGGAAGCCGTGGGCGTGATCGCGAAGGCTGTGCGTGCGGACGACTTGACCTATGAGCAGACCAGCCTCGCCGACTTCCACGCGGAACTCCGCAGTAACGGCGTGTCCGTCAACGTCGCGGACATGATGGCCGAGGTCGGCGAAGCCGTTAACTCCCGGCACACGCGGATGGAGCAGCCGCGTACCGGCCGCACATCCACCCCCACCTCCATCGAACGGTTCGCCGAGGAAGAATTCGCTCCGCGGTACCGCGCGGCCTGACCGGATCAGGTGCCGTGCACTCCGAGTGGATCTCTTCGATCAGGGGCATGAGCTGCTCGTCACCGTGGAATTCGACAGGATTCCGCGTCCACTAGGCGTCCAGGAGGTCGAGTGTCTCGTCGACCGCGCGCTCGATGGCCGCCCGCACGGACCGTTCGCCGGCGATGTCGACGGTGACGGCCAGCGAATGCCGAGGGAACACTGTTGGCAGGCAGTCGGCGCGCGACGCCATAGGCGGTCATACGCTCATCCAACCCGCTGCCTGTGGAACGCGTGGAGGGGCCTTGGTGCCGTAGCACCAAGGCCCCGAAGGAACTGCTGCACCATTTGCCGACCCTGATGACGCGTCGGCCTTCTGTTTCCGCCGCCCCGGCCGAACTACTGCCGGAGGTAAGGGGATCCCACCACACCCAATGTCTACTCCGGCCGACACAAATTCTCGTGCATCCGGCGGGAAGGTGATCGCCCTCGGACTGAGCAGGGCGGGGGTGAGCTGACGGACACGATGAACATCCGCGCCGCAGCCGGTCGTTCCTCAGGTCTGCGTCTCCCGAGGAGACTCAGGACTCCCTCAGCGCCATCGCCAGGTCCCTCAGTTCGTCCAGCACGGCCACACTGCGGAAGATGGTCTGAAGGGATGTGTTGATCTGCCGGGAGGGGCGGCGCAGCTGACGGCTGGAGGAGCCGAACATGCTGATCAGTGCCACGACCTCCTGGAAGACGCCCGCCGCTTCCTGTACTTCCTCGGGGGCCGTGAGGACCTGCTCCACCACCTCCTCCGCGCCCTCCGGCCATTCGCGGCGCGGCGTACTCGCCGCCCATTCCAGGAACGCCCGGAGGGCGTCAGCGCTGGCCCCCATGCGCGCCGCGAAGCGCTCGGCCGCCGCCGCCAGGTCGTCGGCCGGCCCGTCGATGGCTTTGGCCAGGCGGTTGATCACAGCCATCCGCATATTCATCGAAGCCCCGGGATGGCTGACACGGGCCATATCCTCGCCGATCAGCCCCATCATCTCCCCGAGGTCCGTCATGGCAGACTCCACGTCGGCCATGCCGCCGGAGACGGCCTCCAGCTGCACTTCCGCCTCGACGACCAGATCAAACAGGCCGGGGGCGTCCTCGCCCCCGGCGGTCGGCTCCGCAACGGGCCCGGGGGTTGATCCACTGGGGAGCGACAGGACACTGCCCCCGCCCAGCGCCTCCGCCAGTACGCTCGTCAGGTGCCGCCGGGCGGTGACGGTGTCGGCGGCGTGTGACGGGAATGGGATCCGAGGCGTCGTTCCGGGGCCCGGGAGCTGTTCGGTTCCCTCCGTGACATGGACGGTGCACCGACCGAGGGCGTGTCGCACTCCGAGCCCGAAGGACAGCTCCGCCCCGGATCCGCCGAGGTCGGCGACGACGACGTCCACTTCGGTGAACATGCGCAGCAGTTGGTCCATGGGCAGGCCGGCCTCCGTGAGCCTGTCCGCTCGCAGGAAGGTGAGACCGAGCTCCGCACACGCGGGACGCACAATGTCCTCGTAGAGGACGGTGGACCGGTGCCGCTCCCCCGGAGGGGATTGACCAGGAGGGTCGGCGGCGGTTCCGCAGATGGCGAGGCAGGTGGGCATGGCAGGCTCCTTCACAGTGGGTCCGGGGAGGCCCTGTCGGTGGCCGGGCAGCCGACAGGGTGGAGGGTGGAGGGTGGAGGTCAGTCGAAGAGAGTGAGCGCCACTCCGTCGGCGACCTCGTCGGCGAAGACCGGGCGTTCCTCGATGCCCAGTGCGCTCAGGAGGTCGACGGTGAGCACGCGGTGGCGTCGGCCGACGCGCACCGTGGGGCAGGGGAAGGCGTCCTGGGCCACCAGCCGGTAGGCCGTACCCAGGCACATTCCGAAGGCCCTGGCAGCCGTTCGCAGATTGACGCTGACCGGAAGGTTGAAGATCTCGCGGAAGGTGAGGGGCGTCTCGACGCGGTCGGTCATCCGCTCCTCCGTACGCGGCGCAGAGAGACCGTGGCGACCTGGCGACCCCGGCCCGAGAATCCGACGCTCGTGGCGGTGTCGGCCACCTCCCAGGCCCGGGCCAGAACGCCGAGGCGTACGCCCTCGACACGGTGAGCGGGAACGGTGATCCGCACCGTGGCCGAGAGCCCGGGGTGGCGCGGGACCGGGTCGTAGTCCGCCTGCCAGTAGTCCGCCGCCTCCGCTTCGACGGGAACGCCGCCGGCCCGCTCCACGTCGTCCACGGCCATTTCGCGGCGAGCGTGGCGCCACACGTCGTACACGCGTGAACAGGCTGAACGCAGCACTGTCCCGCCGGGGTCGGGGTCATCCGCCGTGAGACCGGCCAGCGCTTCGAGGTAGCAGGTGATCAGTTCGGCCTCGACGTCGCCTCGTTCGGCGCGGAAACGCCAGGTGATCTTGTAGGCGGTGCGGCGGAGCCCCGGGAGTCCCAGCCACACGACGGCCTCCGGCCAGTCGGGCCCGACAGCGTCGGAGTGGGCGCGCTCCGCGATCTGGTGCCACAGGCTCGCACGTGCCTCGGTGCGGGCGGTGCGGTCGTAGAGCAGTTGGCGGGCCCGTACCAGGGCCATTGGTGCACCGGCCCGTTCCGATCCGTCGTAGAAACGTAACGGGGGCGCCGGCTCGCTGTCAGCGCAGTGACGCTCGACGGCGGCGAAGATGCCGGGGTGAGGGGGAAGTGACATCGGTCCTCCTGGTCAATCGGAGTTCGAGACAGGTGATTCGCCGCGCCACGCGGCCAGCGCCCGGGCTGCCGGCTCCTTGCCGGGCATCGCGTCCGGGCCCCTCTCGACGGCCAGGAGCCAGCGAAGAAAGCCGGGTTGGCGGGCGGCCACCAAGCCATTGAGGAGTTCGCTCAGTGCCCGGGCCCGGTGCTCCGCACCGGCCGCCTCGGCACACCAGTCGAGGAGGGCATCGCGCATGGCCGCGAAGGTGGCGGACTCGTTCAGGGCATGTGCTGCCAGCTGAACCGTGCTGGACGCCAACTCGGCGTCGGCGAGGATCCGGTCGCTCCACCACGCGAGGTCCGTGCTCACCATCACGGGAAAGCAGAGGGTCGTCAGCAGGCTGGGGCCGCCCTCCGACCGCGTCCAGTCGCGCATCCGGCGCAGGACGGTTGTCCTGGCGCCGGAGTCCCCGGCTTCGAAACGCCGCACCAGCGTCTCCGCGACGACGGCGACGGCGGAAGGGGCGTTCGTGTCGTCGTCCAGGGTTGTCATGAGCCGTCGCAGCAGCCACAGGGCTTGCTCTTCCGTGACCTGGCCGCGGTCCGGGTGGCAGGCGTGGGCCACTGTCTCGCGCAGCGGCGCCTCGGTCGTGACACTCCACTGTTCGAGCAGGTCAGCCGCTGCCCGTCCCGCTGCCGGGTCCTGAACAACCGCCCCCAGGCACCATCCCGCCACCTGAGGAGCTGGGTGTGACGGAGCCAGCGCCAGGTCACGCAGGTGTTCCATGGACCGGCCACCGGTCGCCACCGCCATGGCGGCGACCGCCCGCCCGGCCCGTTCGATCTGCTCCGCCTCAGGGCCGGGGCCAGCGAGCCAGGAGTGCAGCAGGGGCACGAGATCCGTATGGTCGCGGCACAGGACCTCCCACACGGCCTCGGTCACGGCGGGCCAGAAGAAGGACACCGTGTCCCTGGTTCCGTCCTCGGCGCACCGCGCACGGTGCGCCCCG
Organism: Streptomyces sp. NPDC056835; assembly: GCF_042789485.1. Classification (NCBI taxonomy): domain Bacteria; kingdom Bacillati; phylum Actinomycetota; class Actinomycetes; order Kitasatosporales; family Streptomycetaceae; genus Streptomyces; species Streptomyces sp. NPDC056835. The sequence continues at coordinate 259,549 of NZ_JBHUBB010000007.1, read as the reverse complement.
AGAAGCCGCAAGGTCTCGGGCCAGGGCCGTCGGCGGGTACCGGCCGCCCCCGAGTGGCCGTGCGAACTCCAGGCGTCGGTTTCCTGCTCCCCTCCCGGCCCCGCCAGTCGGAGCAGATCCCCGGCACGCTCCGTCACCACACGGCGGCGCAGCCCTCCGTAGACGGTGACGGCGAGCAGGTCGGCGCGGAGGGCGGGATCCGTCTGGGCCCGGGCAACGACTTCGGCGCCCTCGGCCCGGGCCACGTGGCGCAACACCTCGGCGCCGGACGCTCCGCCTGCGACACCCAGCCGGAGCACGGCCTCCGCCGCCCGCGCCGCGTAGCGGGGCGGCAGCCCTTCAGGCAGCAACTCGTCGAGTTGGCCCGGCTCCAGGGTCCGCAGCCACCCGGCGCACGCTTCCTCGTCGGAGGAGCCGTCGGTGCGATGGGCGCTGAAGACCTTCCGTGTGTCCGGTGGGTGGTGGTGCACCACCGGCATGCCCAGGTGGTCCGCCAAGGCGCCGGCCAGCCCCGGGACATCCCTCAGCACGATGATCAGACGCGCCCCGGCCTCGGCCAGGGGTGTCTCCAGGCGGGACAGATCCCATGCCCGGAGCGCGAACGGGTCCGGGGGCTCCATCACCAGGTATCCGTGCACCCCCTGAGCCCGTGGCCCCCACCGGGAGAAGTTGACGGCCGCGTCCACCCGGACGAGCACGGGCTCCTCACCGCCATGGGCCAGCAGGTTGAGGGCGTGTGTCTCACGTCCTGTCCCCGGCTCTCCGAGGAGCACGGTGATGCCGGAGTCGAGCGCGGCAAGCGCGTCCTCGAAGCGGGGCGGCGGCACAAAGCGCCGTCTCGCGGTCTCCAGGTGCTTGGCCCGTACGGGGCCCTGCCTCATCGGCCCCGCGGCCGTGCCGGCCTCGGCCGGGTGGGACACGGTGTGCCGCTGGCCGCCCGTCACCAGGCCGGTGTTGACGGTGCCGTGCGGAGCTACGACCACCATCTCCCGGCCGGCCAGGGCCGCTACGAAAGCGTCGAGGTCGCCGCCTTGAGGAATCTCAGATGTCCCCATCGGCTCCACCGTCGACGTGGCCCGAAAGCTCGATGGTGGTGACGCGCTGGCCTCCGTGGACGGTGCCGGTGTTGATGATCCCGCGTTCGGCGTTCAGGACCGTCGCCGGGGAGGCCTCCGTCTCAGGGCCGGTGTCCGGCACCGCGCGGCGGGCGGCCACCGACTCGGCGGTCTCCTGCGGTCGGGGGAACGCGATGACGTCGTCCGTACTTCGATTCTCTTCTGCTCGCATGTCGCCCTTCAATGCTCTGGACACCCGGAAAGTGGATCGGGCACCCGTCTCCTGGACGAATCGAGAATCCCGCGTATCGGTTTACGGAACCGCTCCCGAGGCCCAGAAATCAGGTGACCGTAGTCACAGAAAAGGACTCGCGGAACCTCATGCAAAGAAAGAGCGAGTGCGCTGCCCGAAGACAGCGCACTCGCCCATTGATTCGATTGTCGAGCACAAAACTTGACGTCAGATGGCCCCGCCGGGAACGGAACGGCCGAGCGCGGAGATCCGGTCCCGCAGGATGTAGGAAATCTCTTTGCGCTCCTGATCGGTCAGCGTGCCCAGCAGTACGGCCAATTCCTCCTGCCAGTCACTGCGCGGAGGGCTCAGCAGACTCTGGTGGTCGACCGACCAATCCAGCACCTGGCGCACCTGGTCGGGATGTCTGAGGAGCCAGAGCGCCGCCAGGGACACCGGCCCGGCGTGCAGCGCCTGGAGGCAGAACTCGTACTCCCCGCGACGGCTGGTCGTCCAGGAGTAGCGGACTCCCTCGCCCGCCTCCTGACCGAGCAGCAGTTCCTCACCGCTTTCACGGAGCCGTACGTCGAACACCCGGTAGCTCAGACCCGTTTCGTCCAAGCGCTGCGGCACGCCGAGGTATTGCATGATCTCCGGGGCCCCCAGCCCGCTGCCGGCCACCGCCTGTGCCTCGGCCAGGTGGTGCAGGGCGCCGGTGAGACGGGTCCGCACGACATGCCAGCCGTGCGCGGTCCTCGTACGCACGACGCGTACGGGGTCGTGGACCCACCACGAGACCCACAGATCCACCGATTCCGTTCCGTACACGGTGGGAAGGCCGACCGCCCGCGTGTCCACGTGCTCGGTCGTGTCCACCCGGAAGACATCGGTGTACCGTCCGCCCAGGCCGGGCGGAGCCGCCTCGTCCGGCGCGGGTCCGTAGGCTCCGGCGTCGTCCGGATCCCCACCACGGCCGAGGAAGCGGTAGTCCCCGGCCTCGTCCCTGAGCACCAGGGACCAGTCCCTGGTCGCGGACCAGCGCTGACGGAGGATTTCCCGCCAGGGCGGGCCGGCGACCCGGAAGTAGAGACGCTCGGTTGACTCGTCGCTCATGCTGCCTCCCCTCGTTCACCGGCGCGCCACCTGCTGAGCGAAGCCCGCGCCGTGTTCAGTCCGGCCCACCCGTCCGCGCCCGCCTCATCCATTTCGACGAACAACCGGAATTCGCCGGATCGCATGGCGCGAGCCAATGCGGCAAACAGGTTCTCCACCGCGCGGAACTGCGTTTCGTCCCATCGCGCCCAGTCGGCCCAGCGCAGTAATGCCGCACAGGTCGCGTCGAACGAACTCTCTGTGTTCAACGCACGGCGGACGATTTCCACTACCGACCCCGCTTCCGGAGTTTCATCCGCGAGTTTCCGCATGAACCACCCCGGGGACTGAAGCAACTGGCCGAACAGCGAAAGCACCTGTTCCGCGTCGCATCGCTCCGCGTCCAGCCATTCGACAAGCCGGCCGAACACCTTCGCCTCGTTACCGGCTTGGAAAAGGCTCAGGATCGCCACCCGCACGGCCAGCAGGACCTTGCCGTCGTCGTCCTGGCCCCTCTCGCCAGGACGGCTCCGCACGCCGAGGAGGAGATCGTGAAGAAGCCGCAGGGCCAGGTCCGGGCGTGAGAGCCCGAACTCCGTACCACAGGTGTACGCCACCGTCGTCCTCAGGTGGACGCCGACCGCCAGGCTCCAGCGCTGGAGGCGATAGCGCACCTCCGCGACGAGTACCGGGTCCTCGGCCGCGATGCCCAGCGCGTTCGCCGCGATGAGACGGCTGGTCGTGCGGTCCGACTCGGCGAGAGCCTGGATGTGCCGCAGTGCGCGCCGTCCGCCTCCCCACTTCGCCGCCCTGCCCATGAACTGGCCCACTGGCCGGGTGAGTTCGGTGGTGCGCTCCACGTCCCGCAGCCACTCGACCAGCAGATCCGACAACTGTCCGTACTCACGCCACACATGTCTGAGCACTGCCTCGGCCTGTCGGTGCCTGACGAAGACGACCCCTTGCACACTGTGCGCGTACGCTCCCTCCGTACTGATCGCGGGTTCCTGGCGGACGGCGCGAACCATGTGCAGTAAATCCGTGAGGGACCGCCGGAAGACGAAGTCCGGGTTGGGCTGCCCGGTCTTCTCGGCTCCTGAGGAGCCCGTCGGCGGCAGCTCCGCCGTCAGGCGGCCCTCGGACAGCTTCAGCAAGCGGGCGGCTTCCTCCCTGACGAGTCGGTGGTCCAGGCCCTCGTAGACGGAGGCGGCCAGCAAGAAGGCCAGCGCGTCCGGGTCGCCGCGCAACTTCCGCATGAGTTCGGGAACTTCCTGTTCGGCCCGGTAGCTCAGCCGGCCCCCCAGGTCACCGAGCGCGTCCGGGTCACCGTCAGCGGTCACGATGGCCGTCACCAGCTCCACCACCTCGGCCGGCACCAGCTCCGGGACCAGCAGGTCGCCCAGCTCATGGCGCCGGTTCAGCGCGGACAGCAGACGCTCCCGCTCCCGCTGATCCGGAACCACCTCCTCGAAGTAGCTGCCGAAGACCATCGCGGGCGGCGGCGGTACACACCTGATGGGACGGACGTGCAGGTCCTGTTCGAGGCGACGCAGCAGCGCCGCGTCATCAGGCAGCGTGATCACCATGTGCGCCGTGGCCTTCTTGAGCAGTGAGCGCACATGCCCCAGGACACCGGGGCCGAGCGGCCGGGACGGGAACAGGCCGTCCATCAGGTAACCGCGCGCCGACGGATCGGTGGGCTGCCAGCGGTCCAGTTCGGTGACGCTGTCCAGTGCCCGCAGCATGGCCCCTGCCCCACAGCTCTCGCGCAGGAGGTTGAGCGCCGCGGTGCGCCGGCCCGAACCCGGCCGCCCGGCCAGGAAGAGCGGCCCTTTCTTCAACTCCGCGAGGGCTCCGCCGAACCAGTCGGGTCGTGCGAACCCGAAGGCGGCGGCCCGCACCTCCGCCTCCGGGACGGGCCCCTCGCGCACCCTGCCTTCCCGGGGCCTCCGCCCTTCGTTCGCGGCCCCGTTGTGAACACGCTGGCCGCCATGGACAGCTCCGGAGTTGACGTTTCCTCGCGGGGCGTACACGAACGAGAGCGGACCCCTCGCGGCCGCGCCGATGGCGTCGAGCAGCTCGGGGACGTCGTGCTCGGCCTCGGTACGCGACGGACCTTCGCCGGGTGGCGGCTGCGGCGCGGCCGGTGCCGAACCGGGCGGCTCCGCCGGCCGCGACTCCTCGTCCGGGGTCACGGCCGCCCCTGGTACTTGTTGCCGCGGACCTGATCTCCCTGGAAACCGCGGACACGGCCCGCCTTGTTGCCCTCCACGTGATCGCCGGCGACATGGTGGTTGGCCACGCTCTGCCCACCGTGGACCGTGCCGGTGTTGATGTTGCCGCTGGGGGCGCTGTTCCTCACCTGAGGAGTCGGTGTGTCCTCGTGCGGCCGCGGACGGACCGCTTCCGGCGCGGGCTTTTCGGTGGTGTCGGCGTCCGAAGTCTCCTCGTAGAGCGGCCCGGACGGCTGGGGTACGTAGATCCAGGCACGCTGGGAGAACGGCTTGCCGTCGACCGTCGCGGCCACCTCCACGAAGTGGTCGGGATGGCGCCCGGTGTACCCACCGGCGACGGCGTCCTCGTAGCACCGGTCGGAGAGGATCGCCGCGACGTGGGTGATGTTCTCCTTGTGAGAGGCGAGCACTGCCTTGACGGGACGTGAGTCGAGCAGGCGGTGCGTGTCGTTGCGCGCCGTGCCGTTGCCGCTGAACTCGTCGCCGGTGTCGGGCAGCGGGCCGACGTGCACACTGGCTCGGAGCCTGATGGGCACCGCCCCGTAGGACAGGACGTTGTAGTCGGTCAGCACGTCCTGAAGCGTGAGCAGCAGCGGGTGGATCACGAAGGGCATCCGTGTGGGGTCGAACCCGAAGACGTAGCCGTCACCGGTCGAGGCGGGGAATGTGCGGTCCTCCCAGAGGTCCCCCAGTTCCGCCCTGGACAGCGCGGTCTTGAGAAGCTCGGGTACGGCCCGGCTGACGGCTTCGTGCTCGATCGCCGGGCGTCCCGTGAAGTCCTTGGCGTCCACGGCCAGGATGCCCCGGTAGGCGGGCAGCGGACGACTGTGGGTGTAGGGGCGGACGATGCCCCGGGGCAGTTCGCTGGTGAACTCGCGCATGTCACTCCTCTGTGAAGCCCACCCGACCTCTCGGAGATCGGGCCGGGGCACTCGTGCGTGCGGTGGCTCGCGTTTCGAGCTTCACAGTGAGCGCGGGAACGTTCCGCGCCGCAGGACCGGACGAGGAGTGACGTGAGCCACACCGCGCTCCAGGGTCGGCACGGCCGGCGATCACCGCGCGCAGCCCTTCCACGCCGGTCACTTCGATCCGGCGTTTCCCGGCCTCCACCCGGTCCTGCCCGAGCCGTTCCAGCGCCTTGCTGACGGCCTTACGGCCCACACCGATGTGCTGGGCCAGGTCTTCCCTGGTGAGGTCGAAGGTCCGCTCTCCGCCGGACACCTCGACCAGACGAAGCAGGGCCACGGCGAGCCGCTCGTGCACAGCCCCGTCATGGATCTCGGTCTGCTCCAGCAGACGACGGGAGGCCATCACAGCCAGCGGGTAGGCGAGCCGGTGCTTGTCCACGAAGCGCCGGAAATCCTCTCCAGAGACAAGGGCGGCTTTGCATTTGCTTATTGCCCACACGCTGGCCATTCGCACGCCCACACCCTGGAGCGCCATCTCGCCCAAGATCTCGCCAGGCCCGCGGAAGGCGAGCAGCCGCTGCCGCCCGTCGCGGTCGGTTCGGACGACTTTCACCAGTCCACCGACCAGTGCGAGTACGTGAGTTCCCTTCTCGCCCTGGCGCAGCAGCGCTCGCCCGGCAAGGTAGGTCTGGTTCGGATATCGCGTCAGCTCCGCCCACTCCTCGTGCGGCACCAGAGCACGAAGAGGCGACAGCAAGAGGGAGTGATCTTCGCTCATGCGATCACATTAGAGGAGGAACCCTCCGAGTAAGTGCCGAATTCTGCATTCCGCGCTCACGGCAGGGCAAAGAGGCCGGAACTCTTCCATTCGACGAGACTTCCGCCGGAATCGACCGAGCGCACTGCCCGGACGCGGAAGGATGATCGCACCACGCCACCAGCCGTGGATCGCAGCGTTCGAAGTCAAACCCAAGCGGAGGGGATCGCAGTATCCGAAGGACGGGGACAGCGGGCTCGGGGGGCGGAAGAATGAGCGCCTGGCTGAGGATGGCGAATTCTTGGCGGTCTCGCGGGACGCGTCGCGAGCTTCGACCGGGAAGGGACCGCGCGAGCCGCTTCCACGGCGACGACGGTCAGCACATATCGAACTTCCGCGTCCACGTTGTACCCACCGTGCTGGCACTGGCCAATCCACCCTGGCAGCAGGGCGTGTGCCTCGACCCGCACACTCGAGAACCTGGACCACATTCTCCACACCCTGTTCGACGACTTCTGCAACGCCGACAACCCCGAGGAAAAACTCCGCGCCGACAACTGGCCGGAGGTCGTGGCCGTCGCCGGACACCTTGCACACCTCGTGGTCGCGAACGACCTGAGCGAACTCGTCTCGCTCCACGAGGTGAGGAGGGGCGGCACATCACCTCTCATGGGCTGACCATGATCATCCCTCGACCGTCGCCAGAGCGAATCCGAGCAGGGGTCCTGACACCCCGGCCGCTTCCTGTAGGCACCCCCTGTGCTGCTCCTCTGGGAATACTCAGTGCCACTACGTGTCATTCGCAGGGGTAACCAGCGGTCGCTACCGGCGCCATCCCGCCGCTGGCCGGGAGCACATCCCCACAGGATTTCCGCTGGTCAGGGATAGGTCTGGTGATCAGGTGCCGGGCGATTCCCAAGCTCAGAGCGCGAGTTCAATTCTCGTCACCCGCTCCAGCACAAAGCCTCAGCACAAAGCCTCAGGCCACTGGCCCGGGGCTTCGTTGTTGTCTGGACCTCTCTAAGCGTCTCGTGACGAAGATCGTAGAAGCGCTCGCCAACAACCCGTCGGCCGGCCGTCAGCTCCGAAGCGGCACGACGAACCCATACATCGACGTTTCAAGGTCCACGTCCGGTCGGCGCATCTCCGCTTGCTCTTCGGGGCGAGTGGGGCCGTACGCGGCGACGTAGACCATGAGCCGCCTCCGAGGGCGCGTAGCAGGGCCGTGGTCCGCACGAGAACCCCACGAGAACCCGCTGTGTCAGCACGTTCGCGTTGAGCGAGAGGCGCGCTTACTTGAGCGGCTCCCCGGTAGTCGTCTGCCAGGTGTTCACTTCGCGCCCATGAGTTCAAGAACCTTGTTGACGGCCTCGACGACCGGTACGCCGAGCGCACCGATGGTCGCGGCGATGCCCGCGACGGCGAGCAAGGCGCGGTGCCGCTCCGGCGGTTGGACATCCGCCTCGGCGCGGAGTGCTGGCAGCGCGTCGTCCAGAGCATCGGAACTGACCGGCGGCACCTGGGCGCGCAGTTCCTGGATCAGGGTGAGGAGCTCGCGGAGGGCCTCTTGGACGGCCTGGGGCAGTTCTTGGGCCGGAGTGACTCGCTTGTCGATACCGATGTTGCCCGAGCCGCCGTACATGGCGACGTGGTCGCCGCTTCCGAAGTAGTAGTGCTGGTTTCCGGCGCTCATCAGCTCGCCATCCCTACGTTGCCGGTGCCGCCGTACATGTTGACGTTGTCTCCGAAGTAATAGTGCGCAGGGCTGATCGTGATGGTGTCCACCCGCACCTCGAACTCCGCCTTCGGGTTCTCGATCGCGTCGGCGATCTGGTGGGCGAGCCGCCGCAGTTGGTCCGGGTGAGGGCTGGTCACCACTGCGGCCGAAAGGCCGGAGGTCTCGACGGCCAGGACGAAATGCGAGGGCGCGCTGAGTACCTTCACCATCTCCACAAGGGAGTAGATCAGCGCCGCGACCGCGACAATCAGGACGAGAGCGGTGAGCCCAGGAGAACCACCGTTGTCGCCGCTTCCGAAGCCGCTGGACGCGTCGATCGCGGCAGCGAGCAGACCGAGGAGTATCGTCACCGCCCCAATGAGAAGCAGCCGCTTCACGAAGAGCAGGCCGGCTTCCTTGCGTCGGGGGTGGATGGTGAGCGTGTGCACCCTGGCGATGTTCTGGATCGGGTAATAGGCGTCACCGACCCAAAGCAGCCGTTTGCTGACCCGCAGGTTGACCCCGGTGATCGGCTGTGCCGAGGCCGCCGGTGCCACATCAGGGTACGGATCGGCAGTGGGCGGCGGACCGACCGGTGGCTGCGGCGGGGCGGCCGGCGGTGGCGGGGCGGTCGGCGGTGGCGGGCCCCCGACTGTGGATACGGCGTCGGAAGGCGTGTTCCATGCCTGTCCCGCCGAGCCTGCTGATGTCACGCGAGCCCCCTTTGGTCCACCTTGCCAGGTGACGTCCATTCACCTGGTTAACCCTCGCTGGCGCAAGTGCATTTCACCATGAAAAGTGTTATCGCAAGCTCAAGTTGATAATCCGTCGCATGGGCAAGATCCGGTGTACCCGGGTCTGGGCTGCCCCGAGTTTCGTAGAGTCCGGCGGTCCTGTTTCAGGCGGACCGAGGTACGCTCCCGGCTCTGCCAGAGGTCGCGTTCGTACTCGGCCGCAGGCACGTAGTCGAGCGCGGAGTGAAGACGGTCTTCGTTGTACCACGTGCCCCACTGGCATACGGCCCGCTCGACCTCGTCGACGTCCCTCCAGAACCCTGCATCTCGACCAACTCAACCTTGCAGGTGCCGTTCAACGCCTCGGCCATAGGGTTGTCGTACGAGTCCGCGACGAAGCCGACCGACACGGAGGCGCCGATGTCGGTGAGGCGGCCAGGGGTAGCGAATTGATACGCATTGCGACCTCCGGTCGCTGGGATGAATGAGGCCGGAGTCCTTTCTTCCGACCACGTGCGCACATACGTCATGTCGACCACCCACAGCTGATCGAGCCGCGTCGCGGCGAAGTTCCGGTCGACGAGATCCGGCCGGGGGGGGCGCCGGGAACTCGGGGATCGCGGTGCGGTGCCGCCAGCCACGGATGACGCCCTCCGGGCCGAGCTCGGCCATCAGCCTCTCGACGGTACAACGGGCCACTTCGGCACCATTGCGCCGCAGCACACGCACGATCCGGCAGGCTCCCGCTCATCCTGGAGGAATGGCCGCAGGGCTCCAGGCTGTGGCAGTACCTCGAACTCGCCCTGCGCAGACCTACGTCCGCCCTACTGATCAGCGGCGAGCGAACCCTGGCTGCCGAGTCGGACTACCCCTCTCCACCAAACCCAGCCGTGAGACCCGCTATCGCATCCACGACCCGTACCTGCGCTTCTGGCTCTCCTTCATCTGCCCCGGCATCCCGGCGGTCGAACGCGGCAGTGCTGACCGCGTCCTCGACACCATCTGTGCCAGCTGGACGTCCTGGCGGCGCAGGGTCATCAAGCCCGTTATCCGCGAAGCCTTGTGGCGGCTGGGCTCCGACGAAGGACAGCTACCTGCGGGCACCCACGCGATCGGCGGCTGCTGGACCCGCACCAACGACTGGAGATCGACATCGTCGGCGCCGACCGCGCCCCCCATCGCCAAGAAGATCACCCTCGTGGGTTCGGTCAAGTGGCTGGAGAAGAAGCCCTTCGACCACCGCGACCTCGCCCGCCTCATCACTCACCGCTTCCTGTCCGCGTTCGCCGCCCTGCACGATCCCGCCCCCCCGGCACCTACTACGACAAGTGCCGGGCCCGCGGAATGACCCACACGCGGGCTCTTCTCCGCCTGGCCCGCCACCGCATCAGCGTCCTGTTCGCGATGCTCCGCGACGGCACCTTCTACGAAGCCAGAACCCCGCGCCTCGCTTGACGAAAGATATAGAGGCCCCCCCCGGGCTGGTGTGGGTGATTCTTTAAGCACCGCAAGGCAAGACCGCAGCCAACGGCACCGGTCGGCCAGTGTGCAGAGATTGTGTCGCTGTTACGGCGACCAACGGCCGTATCTCGCAGCCTGGCCAAGCGTTCGTTCAGGAGCGATCCGCGCAGCAGGGAGCGTCAGCCCCGCCCCGGGCGCAGGTAGCGGGAGGCTGCCAGACAGGAGGACAGCCATGTGGCCTCCGATCGATTAATGATCAGGTCGTCGACGGTGATCATCCCGTCCATGACTCCGTCGACCCGTATCGAATGATCACCGACACGGAACATCTTCCAGTCCGCGTCGCTGTGCCAGAGCCGGGCGGTCTTGTCACCCCGGCTCTGGGCGAAAACGAGTTCCTCGCCGTGCTCGTTCAAGAAGTAGCCGACGTAGTCCTTGCTGGTGATGGTGCCACCGCAAAGCCGGGCCAGGAGAGGCTCAATCGCAGGCGGGGTGTCATTCATGCCGTGGGTCCCTCAATCGGGTCGGAGTCCTGCTCTGCCGATGAGAGCGCCAGCATCCGTTCCGCCGACGCCAGCAGGGTTTCGTAGGTGATCACTTCTATGCGGGCCATGTGCGTGTTGTAGGTCCGCAGCGTGTCCGCGACTTCATGGGGGGAGATGTTCTCACTCACGTACTGCGGGTGTCCGATCACGACGGTCGCCGAGGCTCTCCGAGTATCGATGCCGTACCGCGCAAGGATGCTCTGGCGGCTCTCGTCCAAGGTTCGGAGGTAGTTCTGCACCTGGGAGACTGCGTGGTGTGCCGGGGCACCCAGCATGAGGTGACCGCTGGGCCGGATGATCAGCTTCTCGATGTTGGCGCGCTTGAGTTCCACCACGTGCAGAGATCCATCACCACGTAGCAGCGGAATGTCGAGAATGGTGTCCGGGGTGTACTGGCGGCGGGCAAGCTCGGCCACGTAGGCGCCGCCGAAGATCCATTCCTGGTTCTTGAGACAGGCGTGGAGGGCACCCTCGGAGCTATCAGGGCGGTCCACCGCTGCGCGCAGGGAGGCGAGACCAGCCCGCCTGGCCCGCAGTTCGAGCAGTTGAGCCAGCATTCCCGCGTCAGCCTCCGCCAAGGCGTCACTCATCATCCGGGCCGCCTCGGCGGAGGCTGGTCGGGGCAGGTTCCGCAGGACCAGTTCCATGTTCCCGTACTCCTGGAGGCGCTTCAGGTACCTGGTGGGAAGCTGGATTGTGCCCTCTCCGCTTCCGATGCCCAGGTGCTCGGTGGACCGGGCAATGCCGCGAAAGAGTGCATTGGCGTCGGCGGCACTTGCGTCTGGGCTCTCGGCGCACAGGGCGTCCAGGACGGCCACTGCTCGCTCGGCGCCCATGGAAACCATACGCCGCATGTACTCTTCGCTTCGCTGCCTCGCTTCCTCGTCGTAGTAGTTCTCCAGGGTGTCGAGGAAGAGCTTGCCGCCGGCATAGCCGGCGAATCTCTGGAAGCGCTGGGCGAGCGCGAAGTCCTCATGTAGGAGGGACTCTCGGGCAACATCCTCCAGGGCATCCACCAGCGGTCTGCCCTTGCCGTACGTCCCGCCGAAGCCATCCCCCATGATGCGCAGCACCGCGTCAATCCGCTCCCGCACGCTCGCATGCTCGGTGAGCTTTCGTGCCTTTTCGACCATGAGCCGGAGCGAGTAGCTGGATCGGAATGTCGCCATGCAGGTAACCCTAGAAGTGGGCACTGACAATCACGCTCACAGGATCCGAGGCAGCAGAAGGTGGACGCCAACGCACGACAGGCGCGATAACTCGATCCGACGTGAGAGTGGCGAGCGTAGTCTCCCCCGAGCTCTTCGAGCCGCACTCGGCTGATGTGTCCCTCATCCCAATGCCGCACGTGCGCCAAGATCTGGAGTGACGAGCGCGCATTCGATCTCAAGGGGCTGAAAGCGCGTGCCACTACCTCCCGGAAGGGGCGGTAAACAGCGGGCAGGAGAGGCCACTAAAGCAATGCCACCGACAGACATCTCCGCTGGTCATCGCAGCAGACAAGCCCAAGTGCCGAGTGATTCCCAAGATCAGAGGGCGAGCTCGATTCTCACAGGAGGCCCCAGGCCGACGACTTGGGGCTTCCTCGTTGTGCGGACTTTCGTGCAGATCGCTGCCCGTTCCTGGAAACACCCGTGCGAGTCGGCGCACATAGCTGGCGTGAGGCTTATGCCTGACGCCAAGCCCGCCCGAGTGGATCTCCTGGCTGGTGTGAACCGCCTGCTGGGACAACCTCTCACGCGCTTGGGTCTCGTATCGTCCACCGTTGTCAAAGGGCCGGACCGTGGAAAGGATCCGGCCCTTCTAGGTCTTTGGGCCCAGGGCTCGGGGCATGACGGGTGCCCGCACCATGATGGCCGGGGTCACGGGCAGGAGGTGCCGGTCGCCGAGTAGAGGGAGATGTCCTCGGCTCGCATGCGTACGGCGTGATCAGTGGAGAGACGGCCGCGCTCGTGCGAGGGGTCCCACACCCATAGGTCGCCGCCTTTCTGAGAAAAGACTAGGACCGGCCGACTCGTCGGAGGCGGGCCTGGTTGGACAGGTATCGGCTTGCCCGGATCGACCAGTCGCACGCAGACAAGCCGACCATTGATACCGAAGTATGCCGGAGGCTGCTCGCCCCTGATCGCGGCCAGGTACGTGCGCTCAGCGGCGGCCCGGACATCGTTCAGTGCCTTGTCCGCCATCCCAAGGACGGCGAGCAGGACAAGGAAGGGGAACACCGTGTTCAACATGGCGCTCTGCGAGACATGCAGGTTGAAGTACTTAGCCCATCCGTAGAGGGACACGTAGAACAGCGTGATCGCGAAGGTCAGCGCCACGGGCTTGAGCGCCACGAAGTAGCGCCAATAGAAGGCCACGTGCACGGAAGGCTCGGGGATTCCAAGCACATCTTCCAGGTAGGCGGTGTGGAGGAAGGAGCCGACCCAAGGGAGCACGAGCGGAAGTGGTGCGAGGAGCACGGGCAGGAGCAGCAGCAGATTGCGGCTCAACCACGAGCGCGCGAAAGCATGCCAGCAGCCGAGGGCCGCCGCCAATATCAACAGCGCCTGGAGCGCCCCCCAGACTTGGGCTCCGAGCCCGCCGGGGCTGTTCACCAGCCACTGGTACAACACCCACGTGAAGCCGCCCACGACGAACGCACCCGTCGCGAGCCGCAGCAGCCGTGGCCGCCCCTCATTCGACGTGAACCAGTAGCCCACCGGCCCGAAAGACAGGAGGGGCGCCAGCAACGCCAGGAACCGCCACGGCGAGGAGAATGAGGCGAGCGCCCAGGCACACGCCAGCGGAATGAATACGACAAGGAGTGAAAACGTGACCCACTCAAAGCGCCGAGGACCAGCGTCCGGTGACGTCGATCCGCGTGTCTCAGACCGCGGCCTGGGCCCGATGGACAGACGGAGCTCATGGAGTTCCTCGTCGAACGCCGCATCTCCTTGAGTGAATTCCCCCCACCGCTCCTTCACCCTTGCCTTCAGCTGCTCGCCGTCCTCCTCGGGATCCAAGGAAACGGTCAGCACATGGCCCGTGTCGGCCCCGCCCATGGCCTTCCAGTGGCGCCATAGCCAGCGGCGAAACCTTCCGGAGGCCGGCGGCGTCCTCCGCACCACCCGTACCAGGGCGGTGCCCCGCTCGTCCTCATGAAGAATGAGTTTGGCCTCCCGCACGCGAAACCCGACCGGAGGCTTCCTGAGCAGGTGGACCACTCGGTCGCGCACCGCGCCGACCACCGTCCTCCGCTGACCGTTCGCGAGGGCGTCAACCACCAGGGCAACGCGCCCGTCTGCCACCCTCAGCCTGTCGTGCGGCTGCGCGAGCCTAACCTTCCAGCCCCGCTGGGACCCGAGCGCCTCGATCGCGCGCTCCGTCTCATCCGGGTCGTCGGGCCCTTCGACGATCAGCTGGACACGCTGACTAGCGGCAGTGAGCACCCCGCTCTCCGGTCCGCCCGCACCGCTGGGCGGACCCGCATCGGCCCGGGTCGACCCGGGCTCTCCTCTCTGCGGCGGCACCGCCGGCGGGCGCGCACGACCGGAACGCCAAGCCCTTACCTGGGTGTTCAGAAATCCCGCCATCGCCTTCCTCCTCATGCTTCGGCGAAGCAAGGGAGAAATACTGGCAGTAGGCACTGACAACGCCCCGTTCGGGCAGCAGTCCGGCTACCGGGGTGTCCGTGCGAAGTCGCCCCGGGCCGAACGCCGACGCTGGACGGCCCTGCGGCACCATGAAGCACCAAAGACCCGCTCCCCGCCATCCCACCGAAGGTCGTGCCACTACGTGCCAGTAGAGGCGGTGAACAGCGGTCACCAACGGACTGGACAGAGCGACAACGGCGTGCCCTCGTCTCGCTCGTCGAGGAGCTTGCTCCGGCCGGCTGCTTTCGGCAGCGACGTGAGGGATGCCGGGGCGGCAGAGACCACACATCTGTCGGGGACGTGCTCACGGCATCTGACCGATGCCTCCACGCTTGCCGTCCCCACCTCCTCTCCTCCGCCTCCCATACAGCCGAACCGCCTTTGTTTTGCGTACGTTGCCGTGCTTCTAGCGCGGTTGACCGGAGTTGCTGGTGCCGTGCAGTGCTCGTTCGTATGCGTCCAGTGCCCCGGGAGCGACCTCGACCATCTGCGAGAAGACCTCATGAGGGATGTTCTCGGCCAGCAACGCGTGCTGCTCTTCGGTGGCGACCCTGAGCATCATGCCGAACACGAGTGGCACCTGTGTCGGCGTCAATTGCGGCAGGCCGTGTTCGCCGACCGAGGCCCACTCCGCGTTGGTGCGGTAACGGTCGACCAGCGGAAGAATGTCTCGTTCCTCGGCGGCGAGGTGTTCGTGCATGGGGCCCATCACATCGTCGGCCGACCGGGCGAGGTCCTCACGTTCGACGGCTCCCCTGGTACCGCTGTATTTCTCCGCTCGCTCCGTCACGGAGTCGAGGAGCGAGTGCGGGCGCTGGTGTTGTTGCTCCATGGCGGCCACCATCGGCGTGTCACGGCTGTCGGCCGGGGTCGTTGTCCGGTCTGTCATGACTGTTCGTCCTTGCGATTTCGTGATGCCGGGGCGGTTGCCCCGGCAGTGGCCCGCGACCGGGTCAGCCACGCACGCGGCGCATGAGCGCGGCGGCCGCGTCGACGCTCTCGTCTATCCCGTCGGTGCAGTTGATCAGGTCGATGAGGGCGACATCGGCGCCGCCCGTCCGCGCCTCCTCGGCAGACCGCGCGGGAGCGTCCGCGTCGGCGTCGGTCGCGTTCACCCGCGGAACCCTCTTCAGGGCGTCCGGGTCCCGCCGCGCCGATTCGGCGGACCGGCGGGCGGTGTCCCACAGGTCGCGCTGGAAGTCCTCGGGGAAGCCGGCCACGGCGAGATAGCCGTCGGCCCGACGGCCGACCCTTTCCATCTGCCGCCGCGACCAGCCGCCGAGGTAGACGGGCGGACCGCCGTGCTGGGCCGGCCTCAAATCCACAATGGACCTCGTCAACTCCACGAACTCACCGTGGAATTCGACAGAATTCAGTGTCCACCGGGCGTCCAGGAGGTCGCGTGTCTCGTCGGAGGCGGCCCTCGCTGAGGGCGTCGAGGGTCGTGAGCGCACGTGCGCTCACCACAGGGCTGTGCCACGTCGCCGTCATGGTCGACGAGCCGAGCCGCATCGTGCTGGTGGCCGCCGCAGCCGCGGTCAGGAGCACAAGGGGATCGGCCGCGTGGGTCACCTTCGGCGGATAGGGCTTCGGTTCGCCCATGTACTCGTCGCTCGGTTCGACGGGCGTCAGCGGGCGGTCACCGACCCACAGCGAGTCGGATCCCATCTCCTGCGCGCCGCGCGCGAACTCGGCGACCGTCGCCGGCTTGCCGGCCGCGCCGAACTGAGGGAGTCCGAGCCCGATCTTGAATGTCCACGTCGTAGTACCTCTCCATGTCCGTGATGTCTTTCGAGGCCGACACGTCGACTCTCGACCGCGCGTGATCGCCCGCGCCCGGACAGGACTGCGTCCGAAGCGGCCCCCTGGTTGGGTCGGACCGAGCAGCGGCGGGAAAACGCCGCCTGCGGGGGCGGTTCGATCCGCGCCTACTGCCGGCGGAGCGACGGAATCCGGAGGCGGACGCACTGGACCTAGCTCTGGGGAATTGCGTGATCGTTCACGCGTGCGCACGCGGAGGGCAACGCCCGCTCCATCCCCTTCAGATGCAGGACGTCCAGCTCATGGCCGTACGCCGACCAGGCCGCCGCGCCGTACAACCGCGGCTCGCACGACGGCGAGGAGCGCACGCCCTCCGTCGCCACCAGCGTGTTGAGCAACTGCGTGGTGATGCGGTCGAGTGCCGGCCTGATCTCCTTGTCGAGGTCCGGCCGCTGAGTGGGCCGCTCTTCGGGATGCGCGTCCCAGCGCGTGTACAGCCCGCGCTGCACCAGCTTGTTCGCCTCGATCTGGTCCCCGAAGACGGCGACCACCGCGTCAGGATCCAGCCCGAGCCCGACAGCCCGAGCGGCGACGTCATCGAGGATCTTCTGCTCCCGCGCGGGGTCGTCGATCGGCCGGTCGGTGCCGTACTTGGCGGCGGCCACCTTGTCGGCGATCAGCAGTCGTTCGGCGAACAGGTCGGTCAGCGGGGTGAGTCCATGAGCGGCAGAAGGCGCGGGCGCCGCGGGCCGCGGCTGGGCGACTGCGGGCATGGCAGCGGCACCGGAGAGCAGCAGCGCGGCGGATGCGGCGACCAGCACGGATCGCGTACGTCGGATTCGCACAGGGCGTGTCCTTTCCATAAGGGGGTGGGGTCAGCGCGTGTGTGCGCACATGCCTGACATGAGCCGGCCCAGTGAACTTCTTTCAGGCATCGGTAAGTTGACTTCGCGGTAAGACGTTGCCTCAGTGGAGGGCGCGCCTCAGCGCGGGATGCGCCGGGCTGCGTACACCGTCACGGCGGCGGCCGGCGCGAGCAGGGCGCACAGTGCGCCGGTCGCGGCCCATCGCATGGCACCGATCCGGGAGTACGGCAGATACTCCACCGACCAGCCGGCAATTCCCGTCTCGCGCAGGCAGTCTGCGTTGTCAGCCTCCTGTACGCACGTTCCCCGGCCGTGGAGCGAGCCGTCGGCTCCCAGGCAGGAGATGTCGATCTCCAGGGCACTTTAAGGGATCACCGGCATGTCGTTCTCGGTGAACAGTCCGCCGCCGGTGGTCTTCGTCACTGTGCTCGCGAACGACATCCGCAGGAACGACCACGCCGTCTTCAGTACCAGCGGGACACCGAAGGTGACCACCATCGCGGGCAGTGTGCGCCGCAGCGGCAGCCCGGCGGCGGCACCGCCGACCAGCAGTCCGACGAACTTGGCGGTGCCGCTCTCCAGGTCTCCCGCGAACAGCGGAGCGCCCACGAACACCCCGACCAGCACCGGCGGACACGCCAGGGCCAGGCCGAGGAGACCGATCCTCCTGTACGCGCCGTCGACCGTGTCGTTCTCGGCGGGCGAGGGACTGCCGGCCTGGACGGGCGCCATCGCGTCGTCGCACGGCAAACGAGAACACTGTTCTTGACTTCGCCCGGAGGGTGCGGCATCGTCTCCCTCAACGGAGAACAGCGTTCTCGCTTCTTGGCCCCCTCACCAAAGGATGTCCGTCGTGACCACAGCAACCATCACGGTCAGCAGCACCCCGTCCCCGCGCTGGGACCGCATCGGCCGCGGCCTGATGGCCCTCAACTCCGTAGTCACCTTCGCGGTGTTCATCAACGGGTTCTTCCTGATGGCGGACGCGAGCGACGACCGCATGATGGTGGAGGGCTGGCGGACCTTCGGATACCTCGTGTTCAGCGCGATGTGGGCGATGCTCGCGTACCGACCGCGGCACGTTCCGGCGATCTGGGAAATGGTGATCTTCCACAAGGTCGCGGCAACGGTGCTCGCCTTCACCATCCTGGACACCACCGAAGGCGCGCAGTCCTCGATCACCGACACCACCGTCGCGGCACTCACGATCTTCGCGTACATCGTCTGCCGCGGGTGGCAGTCGTGGCGGGTCATCAAGCGTGGCGATGCCCCGGTGAACACGCTGTGAGCTGTTGTGTCCGCGGGGCCGGCCAGGACGCCCCGGCCGGCCCCGCGCCGCGACTCCGCCCCCGCTTCCGAGCAGGGAGCACCGTTGGTCCAAGAGGGCACACCGTCGACTTATAAGGTGGACGCATGGTCACTCCACGGCAAGTAGCACGCGAGCAGATGATGCGTGACATCGTGCGTGTGGGACGCGAACACCTGGCCACGGTACTTCCGGCCGACCTGTCCCTACGGGCCGTGGCCCGGGACATCGGAGTCGTCCCGTCGGCGCTCTACCGCTACGTCCGTGACCGCGAAGCGCTCATCACCCTGCTGATCGTCGACGCGTACAACGAACTCGCCGACGAGGTCGACGCGGCCCTCGCGGCGGCGTCGAACCTCTCGTACCGCAAGCGGCTTGAGGTGGCAGCACTCGCGGCGCGCGCCTGGGCCGTTCGTGAACCGTCCAGGTTCGCCATGCTCTACGGCACACCGGTACCCGGCTACGCGGCTCCCGGCGACCAGACCGTCCAGCCCGGCACACGATTCGCCCTCGCTCTCGCCGGACTGGTCGAGGACGCCTGGCGAGCGGGCGAGCTGAGAACGGTGGAGGCGCCGCTCAGCCCGACCGTCCGCGCGGATATGGAGCGATTGCGGGGAGTGTTCGGTTTCGAGATGCCGGTGGGCAACGTCTCCCGGGCCTACGGTCTGTGGTCCGCGGTCATCGGCGCCATTCTGTTCGACGCCTTCGGCCACTACGCGGCGGACACACTCAGCGACCCCGAAGAATTCCTCCGCGCCCACACCGACGGTCTCGCGGACACCGTAGGTCTCTGACCGAGCCGGCCGAGCCGGCCGAGCGGCACGACCCGGGAACGCGCGTCCGAGCCATGACGAGTCCCTCCGCGCCAGCAGCCGGTGCTCTCCAACAGGGCCGGAAACCGGGGCGCGGCGGGAACTCCTGCCATGTGATGATCCCTCCGGTGCGCCGGGGCTGCCGGCGCGTCAGTCGCGTTACCACACCCTTGGGGGGTAGCAATGAGACTGTTCTCCGCTGGACGCCCGGTACGTCTCAGATCCGGCGCCGCCGTAGCGATGGCGGCCGGTCTGCTGACTGTCGGCCTCGCCGCGCCCGCGTTCGCCGACGACGACCCGCCGCAGACCGACCAGTTGTGGATCAACACGCCGTACGAGCAGACGCTGCCGGTCGGCACCGACGGCGGTCAGCCGCAGTCCCGCACCCTCGGCGTCGGCATCTACCACGACAACGAGAACTTCACGGTGACCGACGGCAGGCTCACCGTCGATGTCTCCGGCCTCGCCGGGGTCGCCGAGGTGACCTGGCCCGACAACTGCACGCCGAGCGGCACGAGCGCGGTGTGCGACATCCCCGTGGTGCCCGCGATCGGGGGCGACTACGAGGACCAGGTGCTCCTGACGGTACGCGCGGCCGACGGCGCCGAGGTCGGCGCGCAGGCCAGGATCACCTACGAGGCGACGGCCACCGGCGGGCCCGACGGCACGCTCACCGCGCCGCACGAGAGCTTCGACACCACGCTCACCGTCGGCGCCGGGCCCGACCTCGCCATCGACCCCGTCGCCGGCATCGAGGTCGGTCAGCCCGGCGACGAGCGGACGATCCCGTTCAAGGTCACCAACAACGGCAACGAGAGCGCGAACGGGTTCACCGTCAAGCTGTACGCCTCCTACGGCCTGACGGATCTGACCCGGTACGACGCCTGCACCTACACCACGTCGGACGGCGACGACTACGCACCGTCGAGCACCGCGGTCTGCACGTTCGACCAGGTGCTGGCGCCGGGCGACTCCTTCGAGCTGCCCGAGCCGCTGACAGTGCGACTCGCCCCGCACGCGCTGAAGGAGCGGCTCGACATCGACGTGGAGCCGGGCGACGGCGCCCAGGACATCGACTCCGAGAACGACTACGTGGCCCTCCCGATCGGCGCGGACAACACCGCGGACTTCTCCGTGACCGGTGACGCTGTCTCCGGCGTGGCGGGCGAGACGGCCACGGCCGAGCTCACGTTCAAGAACAACGGCCCGGCCTGGCTCGGCAACCTCGGCTCCGGCGACCCGGTCGCCGAGGTCCGGCTGATCGTGCCCGAGGGCACCACGGTCACCGGCGTGCCGTCCGGCTGCTACCCGCGCACGCTCGGCGGCGGCTACTACCCGAAGCGGACGGGCGCCCCGCGCTACGACTGCGACCTGCCGTACTGGGTGCTTGAGGACACCCAGCGCACGTTCGCGTTCTCCGTGCGCGTCGACACCGTGGTGCCCGGCGCGACCGGTGCCGTGAGCATTCACCCCGCGTTCGGCGAGTTCGGCGAGTACCCCTTCGACTTCGACCCCGACCTCACGAACAACACGGCGGTCCTGACCGTCAACTGACCAGCCCGTGGGTTCGGAGCAAGCCGTCCGAGCGGCTGCTCCGAACCCACGCACTTTCCGCGGACTCCGCCAAGGGCATGCAGCGGAGACAGAACCGCTGTTGCTGAGCGATCCCGCCTCCAGGGCTGATTCCCGAGCTCAGTCCGCGAGCGCCGTGTCGAGGCGAGCCAGCGATGCCTGGAGGCTTTTCAACTGCTGCGGGTCCAGCGAGCCGAAGAGCTTGTGCAGGACATGCGCGCCTGCTTCTTCCGCTGCCGCCAGCGTGGTGCTGCCCGCGGCAGTCAGGGACACGGTCTTGCGGCGGCGGTCGTCGGCGTCGTCCGCGCGGGAGACCAGGCCGAGGCGTTCGAGTCCTTCCACGATCTGGGTGACGGACCGGGGTGCCTGGCCGATGGTGTCGGCGAGCTGGGCCTGGTGCAGGGTGCCGTGCGCGGCAAGGGCTTGGAGGACCTTGGTGCGGGACAGGGAGAGTCCCACGGTGGACCGCATGTGCCGGTCCACCGCTCCGCGCAGGCCGTAGGCGACGGTGAGGAAGGTCAGTCCTACCTGTTCAGGGCCGGTGTCGGCGGTGGTCGCCTCGTGCTTGCTCATGGTGTCGGGTATCGTCCCACACAGAAATCATGAGGTACCTCATGAATGGAGTGAAGTGATGAACCGTCCCGTCGCCGTGATCACCGGAGCCACCTCCGGCCTGGGCCGTATTGCCGCTCTCGACCTGGCCGGCCGCGGCTACCGCATCGGTGTGGTGGCCCGCTCCCGCACCAAGGCCGACGCCACGATGAGTGAACTCAAGGCGGTGGCCGGAGGCGCGCCGATGGACGTCTTCTACGCGGATCTGGGCCTGATCTCACACGCTCGACGGGTCGGACAGGAGATCGCCGCGTTCTACCCGCGGGTGGACGTGCTGGTCAATAATGCCGGGCTGCACGCCTTCTCGCAGCGCACCACCACCGAAGGCTTCGCGGTCATGACCGCGGTCAACTATCTGGGTCCATTCGTGCTGACCCACGCCCTGGCCGACCGGCTCCTGGGCTCGGCGCCGTCCCGGATTGTCAACGTCGCCTCCGAGGCGTCCCAGCAGGCGAAGTCGATCTCACCGGCAGAGGACCTGCGCCATGTCGCCCCTTACACCCGCCGGGCGTCGATGCCGCTGTACGGGCGGACCAAGCTGATGACGATCATGTGGACGCAGGAGCTGGCCCGGCGCCTGGATCCCGCGAAGGTCACGGTCAACTGCTGTGATCCCGGCTTCAACGCCACCGGCCTGGGACGCGATCTGCCCGGGTCCAAAGTGCTGCGGCGGGTGCTGAACACGCTGCGCGTCGGTGACCCGCGCAAGGGCGCGGGCATCATTGTCCGGCTCGCCACGGACCCCGCCTTCGCACACACCAGCGGCGGCTACTTCTCCGTGCGCGACGCCAAGCCGCTGGAGTGTCCCGAACCCGGGCGGGATCCGCGCGTACAGAAGGAGCTGTGGGATCAGACCATGGCGCTGCCGGCGGGCCGCGCGTTCGGCTGAGACCTGGCGGCTCCGTCTCAAGGAGGAGGCCGGCCGCCGCGGGCATCGGCATCGGCGTCGGCAGCGTCTCCGGCAGCACGACGGACGACTTCACCCTTCCCGGCCCGCAGTCGCAGCGGGCCATCGACCTGCTGGAGGCGGAGTTGCCGCAGGCATCCGCGAAGAGCGGGCAGGAACTGTTTCCTGAAGTTGCTGTTCCGGTACGGCCCGATGCCGAAGAATGCGCACATGGCTGAGGGTGGGCAGTTCCGGGAAGGGCTCGCTGCGCGCATTGCGCACTTTGATCGGGAGGGAGCGCAGCAGGCCGCCAACCTGGCGGAGAAGGAGCGGCGGCAGGTGCTGGCCTCGTTTCCGCTGGAGAGCTGGGGAGGGCTGGACCTGGCGCAGTACGCGTTGGGGCCCGACAGCCGCAGGAACGGGCTCTCCTTCTGCCGGCTGATGGAGTACGGCACCGACAATTTCGGCAGTATCCGCGGCGGCAGCGCGGCGAAGCACATCGTCTACCAGCACCGGTCGGGCCAGTGGCGAGTCGTGCCCAGCGCGTTGAGCGGGCTTGAGGTGGAAGCGGCGTGGGCCCAGGTGCGCTCCGAGTTCGTGACGGCCTTCGACGCGGGGCGGAAAGGGGCGTACGACCTTCTGGACGACCTGGAGTCGCTGTCGTACGGACAGGCGCTGACCACCAAGGCACTGGCGGTCTACTTCCCCGGTGAGTTCCTGCCCATCTTCTCAGCCGCGCACATCCGCCACTTCACCGCACTGCTGGGCGGCAGGCCGCGTGCGTACTCCTCCGGTGTGCGTACCTGGCGGGCAAACCGCGAGCTGCTCGAACTCCTTGGTGAGTACGAGGAGTTCAAGGGGTGGAGTCCGCATGAGGTGATGGACTTCCTGTACGCCTTCCACGATCCGCGTCCACATGACCGCGTGGTCTGGAAGATCGCGCCCGGGGAACGCGCGAGCCTCTGGGACGACTGCCTTCAGAACCGTCGTATCCGGATCGCCTGGGACGAGGTCGGCAGTCTGGTGCAGTACGAGAGCGACCAGGAGCTCAAGGCCGCGCTGGACCAGCAGTGGCCGCGCAGCACCGGCGGAAACCTGCGGCTTGCACGGCAGATGCTGGCCTTCCGCGACCTGGAGCGCGGCGATCTCGTCGTCGCCAACCGAGGAAAATCGGAGGTGCTCGCCGTGGGCACCGTCGTGGGAGGGTACGCGTACGATTCCGGCGCACAGTCGCACCGCCACACCGTGGGCGTGGACTGGGACACCTCGTACGCCCAGAGCTTCGATGCGCCCCGGCACGCCTGGCAGCAGACGCTCGCCAAGGTGCCCGGCACCTTGATGCGGGAGATCCGGCGAGGGCGGCGCGACGCCGACGAATTCCTCGGCCTGGCCGGTGACGCCGACGGGGCCGGTGAGGCCGGTGTCGTGGAGAAGGCCGCGGCGGCGGAGGGGGCCGGGCAGCCCGAGCTTCCCGATGACGTACGGAAAGTACGGGATCTGCTGGAGCACAAGGGGCAGGTCGTGCTCCAGGGCCCGCCCGGCACCGGCAAGACCCGGCTGGCGCTCAATGTCGCCCTCGCCCTTGCGGGACGCGCGGACCTGATCGAGGCGACTCCGGGAGAGCGGGCCGCGGTTCTCGCGGAACTGTCCGCGGTGCCCGAGGAGGCGGAAGGGGCCAGCGAAGCGGGAGGGCCTGAGGAACCACGGGCGGCACGGCTCACGATGGTGACCTTCCATCCGTCCTACGGGTACGAGGACTTCGTCGAGGGTTTCAGGCCGGATACGACGGCGGACGGGGCTGGGCTCCATCTGAAGATGAAGGACGGGGTCTTCCTCCGGGTCTGCGCGGCGGCCGAGATAGCCCCGGACGACACCTTCCTGATAGTCGTGGACGAGATCAATCGCGGTGATCTGCCGCGCATTCTCGGCGAGTTGATCACTTTGCTGGAACTCGACAAGCGAGGATCGGTCTCCATCACCCTACCGACCAGCGGGCGTCGCCGGACCGTACCGCCGAACGTCCGCATCATCGGCACCATGAACTCCGCCGACCGCAGCGTGGGCCACATCGACTCCGCGATCCGGCGCAGATTCGCGTTCTTCGACGTACAGCCGGACCCGGACTCTCTGGACGGCGAGGTCGAAGGGCTTGGGCTGGCCTCCTTGCTGGAGGGTCTGAACGAGCGGCTCGACGCGCAATTCGGCCCGGACCATCTGCTCGGCCAGGCGTACCTCCTCTCCGACGACCGGCCGCTCGCCACCGCGGAGCAGCTCTCGCACGCCTTCCACCACGAGATCGTGCCGCTCGTGACGGACTACTGCCTCGGCCGCCCCGAAATGCTGCGGGCCGTGCTGGGCGAGCTGGTGGACGACAGTACGGGACGGGTCGTTCAGACGAATCCGAGGGACCTTCCGGGCATGCTGGCGAAGGTCTTCGTCACCGCCGGGACCGTCGACGAGGACGGCGCGTCGGCCGAGCCCGAATGGAACGAGGGGTAGCCGGGTGCCGCGGGGAGCCGCCAGGCGGAAAGTGACGCTCGACGAGTACGAGTCCTGCGAAGTGCCGAAATCAGATCTGAGCTCCGCCGATCTCCACAGGCTCCGTGAGCTCAAGGCCGTCGGTGTGATCGAGAAGCACGACCACTGTGTCCTCACCGCACGGACGATCACCGGGGTTCTGGAGCTCAGCCGCATCCGGCTGGTGCTCCGCCCCAAGTTCCCGATCGCGGGCAATCGACTGATCGACTGGCTCTCGTACGCCAACGGACAGAACAGCACCACCGACGAGGGTCTGCGCGATTGGCCTCTCGGCGAGGACGGGTACGCGGGGCTGGTACCCGCCGCCTTGCTGTACGAGTGTCGCCTGCTGTTGCGCCGCGGTCTGCGCAGGGACTACGTACGCCGACAGCGTGTAGACACCACGCTGCGGGGTCGGCTGAACGTAGAGGCGCAGGCCACCAGATGTTTCGGCGCGGTCGACCAGCTGCACGTCAGGACCTTCGAGTACGAGGACGGGGGCTGGGAGAACCTGGTGTGCGGAGCCGCCCTGGCCGCCGCGGCCGGCCAAGTGAGCGATCCGCTCCTCAAGCACCAACTGGCCGCCACGGCAGAGGACTTCCCGGCCTCTCTCCGGGGCCCGGACGCGTTGCCGCTGCTCGCCCGTGGGCGGTACTCCGTACTCAACGACCACTACCGGCCCGCCCACGCGTGGGCACGCATGGTGCTCGGCGGCGGCGGACCCAACGATCTGCTGAACCCGTACGGCTTCGGGGCGCAAGGGCTGCTGCTCAAGCTGGACTATCTCTGGCAGAGCGTGGTCCAGCGGATGGCGGCCGAAGCAGCGGCTGCTGTTGGTGGCCGGTGGGCCCTGGACGCGGCCCACCGCATCCGGACGCACGGAAGGCACGGGAGCGGAACCCCGCACTTCCCCCCCGACGTACTGCTGTCCTTCGCCCCGCCTTCCGCACCCCCCGGAACCACGCCCTACCTGGCCGTGGACGCGAAGTACAAGAACTACGCGAAGACGAACGTCTCGCATGAGGACCGCCACCAACTCCTCACCTACATCGCCGGCTACACCGACCCCGGCAATCCCCTCGCCCTGGTGGTCCACCCCGACCCGAAAGGACGGTCCGACCACCAGTTGGAAATCCGTGGGCCGCGCGGACTGGTGGGGCGCATCCTGGTGCTCGGCCTGGACACCCGCACCGATCCGAAGACCGCGGCCGAACCGCTGCGGAAGGCGATCGCCGATTTCGCCGCATCCGTGCCGGCCGTGGCCAGGATCTGACCGGGGACGTGCGCGGCTGAGCCTTCGTACGTCGGCATTTCCGCTTCTCGTCACTCGCCCGGACGCGAAACCCTCAGGTCGCTGGCCCGAGGGTCCCCGTCGACCGGGCTCAGCCGCACAGACGGTCCATCCGGTCAGCCCTGCCGCTTAAGTTCACGCACGGCCGCGGGCAGTGCGAGGCGCAGGGCAAGGGAGGTCGCGAAGCCGCCTCCCCCTGTCGGCACGACATCAGTGGTGTCAGCGCCAGATCGGAGCACCAGCAGGCTCACGACGAGGCCAACCACCATGGAGCAGGCAACGTACAGCGCCGGCCACAGGTGCCACGCGAACACTCCTCGCCGACGATGTCCTCGCGTGGCACGACGGCAGCCGAGAAGCCTCGGTCGGCAGCACACACCGCGTACTCCTCGCCGTCCGGGCACTGCTCTCCGTCGAGCCATGGGCGGACCACCGCCGTGATCGCGTCGCGATCACGGCCCCCCTGCGGACAAGGCGCGGCGGATCTCGCGTTCGGCGGTGTTCACCGAGTTGTCTGCCTTCACCGGCATGATCACCGCTGCTCGACCGCCGGGTGCCGGCGCGTCGAGGACGTACTGCACCCAGGCGAAATTGTCATTGCCCCGTGGTGGTGGTCCGTACGGCCGGCCGGTTTCCCGTCCGGCGCCCGGGACCGGGTGCGCCGCTCATGTTGAACGGAGGGTTCGTCAGCACGACGTCGGTGCCGTGCTCGCGATGCGGTGGCCATCGGTCGGACCGGGTGCTGGTCAGCTTCGGCCGCACGCCGAGGTGGAGGAGGTACAGACTCGCGACCGCCCGCAGCCGACCGTTGAGGGTTTCGCCGTACACGGCACGGCCTGCTACTTGTCCGGTCGGCTTGACCAGTCACGGACGACACCCGGTTCGTTCGAGCCCTCTCGCACCTCACGCGCGCCCGTTTTGACCGGTCACCGCCATTTCGTACACTTGATCGAATCCCCGTCCCCTGCCGTGTTAGCTTGTCGCGCCTTCCCGACGGCTGTTCCGCGCCGGACTCCGTGGGTCTGCGTCGAACGGCCAACTTCGCCATGCCTTTTGGAGGTGTTCTGTGACCGCACACCACAAGCCGAACCGAATGCGACCACTCATACGCGGCGGACTTGCCACCACCCTGGCCCTCGCCGCCGCCGGCGGTGCCCTGCCCTTCCTGCTGCCGGGCGCTCAGGCCGCGACCTCCTCGCTGACGATCCCGGCTCCGGACCGCTTCAAGCCGGTCGCCAACCCCGTGTACGGCGCGGGGCCCGGCGGCGTCGTGGAACGTACGGAGGTCAAGGGCCAGAGCCCCGCGCTCGGCTACTACCGCTGGACCCCCGACGGCGGTACCCCGGTCGACCTGCCCGTCTCGTCCCCGTACGACGACATCAACACGATCGACGGAGCGAGCCACGTCTCGGTCACCAGCGGGAATGTCGTCGCGATCCACGACTTCCCGGGCCGGGTGAAGGTGATGGACATGACGTCCGGCACCACCACCACGTACACGCTCCCCACCGGCCACTTCTACCGTGGTGTTTTCGGCTCCGCCGTGCTCACCGCCACCCGGGCCGCGGACGGCGCCAAGGACGTCCTGCATGTGCTGCGCATGGCGGACGGACAACTCACCGACACCCTCGTCACCGGGCTGAACGGCTGGGTCGCCGAGGACGCCATGACACTTGGCGGCGACGACCGTTCGGTGGCGATCTCGTACGAACACCCCGACGGCACCCGCGGTGTCGGTCTGCTGGACCTGGCGACGGCCCGGGTCACCCCGGTGTTTCCGGGTGCCACCGGCACGAACGCCCAGGTCGTGTTCTCCGACGCGTACGTCGCCTGGTACTCGCCCGAGGGCGGCAACACCACGGCCCGCGTACTCCCCCGCGCCACCCCGGAGGCGGCCGACACCAAGCTTGAGCTCGGTTCGGACGGCGAGGGCACCCCGCGGCTCGGGCTCGTCGGTGACTGGCTGCTGACCACACGTCAGTTCACGCAGAGCGGGGGTGACTTCCTGGTCCGCCAGGGTGCCCCGCTCACCGCCCTGCCGATCGCCGGCGGCGCGCCCAGGACCCTGCTGGAACACGCGGGCCGGCGGATGGCGCAGGTCCCCGGCGGCGGCGTGGCCGTCACCGGCGGCGCCTCGGCCGAGGACTGGGCGGTACGCCGGATCTCCGTCGGCGACGACGGGGCGCCCGTGCCGCGTACGGTGCGCGAGGTGGCACCCAAGGAGGGGAACCTCACGCAGCTGTCGATCACGGCCGGGCATCTGGTCACGGCCGAGTCCGACACCACGTATCTTCCGGCGCTCTTCCAGCGGCAGATCATCCTCGGTGCCGCTCAGTCGGCGGGCGAGCGGTCGCTGCTGGCGCGGCCGGACGCGCGGACCACCGGCGAGGCGGCACAGCGTGTCTACGACCACCGGCAGCCGGTCGGCACCGGCGACGGCCGTACCGTCGTTGCCACGACCGACGCGGACGGAGCCCAGGTGCTCGTCGTGCTGGGGGCGGACGGCACGACGACCGTCGTACCTGCCGTGGACCCGCAGACCGGCGAGAAGATGCCGACAGGCTCCGGCCACTACTCGGGCGTGCGCTCGGCCTCCGGCCGCTATGTGGTGTTCGGCGACTCCGGACGCGGTGCGGAGGACCGGCAGTACGTCGTCGACCTGGACGCGCCCGGCGGACCGAAGGTGGTCCGGGTCCACCAGGGCCAGGGCGGGCTCGCCGTATGGGGCACCAAGCTGTGGATGCCGGGCGATACGGACGGCACGCTCCAGGCCGTCGACCTCAAGTCCGGTGAGACGACGGCCACGGAGCAGATCACCGACGGCTGTCTGCCGCAGCAGCTACAGACCGCCGGGCCGTGGGTGTACTGGGACTGCTACCCCTCGGGGTCGATCAGCTCCGGCCACGGCGTGTACAACACGCAGACCCAGCAGTCGCTCTACGCCCCGCGCGGCACCCTCGGCGACGGCTACGTGGTGGTGTACGACCGGGACCGCGCCCAGCTCAACCTCACGCCGATCGGGGACGCGACGCGCACCATCGAGGCGTTCGCGTCCCAGTACAACGGCCCGCTCGTGGAGGCCGACCGCTTCGGCGGCGCGGTCGCGTACGCCAAGGAGGGCAGCGCCCGGATCACCGTGGTCGACTCGGGCGTCGCCGCCTCCCAGGTGGCCGAGATCGAGTCGCGGGTCGAGCGGTCCACCGACCTCAAGTCCGCCGACGCCGTGTGGGACGCGGACTGGCAGCTGTCCAAGCCCGTCACCGACGCCCGGGTGACGGTCCGGAACAAGACCGGCCGCGCGGTGTTCACGGGCTCGGCCAAGGAATACGCCGCCGCCGTCTCGTTCTCGTGGGACGGCCGGACCGACGACGGCCGGTACGTCAACGACGGCACCTACACCTGGGAGCTCACCGGCACGCCGGCGGACGGCAGCGGCGGTGCCCTGAAGGTCACGGGCACGGTCGCGTTCAGCAGCGGCCAGCGCCCGCTCACCAGGAACTGAACGGCGGCGCCGGCGATCCGAACGGCGGCTCCAACGATCCGAACGGCGACAACAAGGGCGTCTCTCAGCTGTTGCCTTCCCACCGTTCGTGGAATATGCGGATCGAACTGGTGTCTCATTCGGGGAACCCGGCGTGCCCAGCACATGAGGTCAGGGCCTCCTGAACAGCTCTTGGCTGTTGAAGCCATAGGAGCATCGGGAGGCCCTGATGTCGCTGTCTTCCGTGGCGGTGCCGATGGCGCCCAACTCAGGCAGCCGGTCGTGTGACTGGGCCGGGCGACGACGGCGTCGGTGGCAGCGTGAAGTGCGGTGGGTCGGTGCTCGGCGCGGGTGGGTCAGACGATGATCGGCACGGAGTTGGCGGGGTTGGTGGCCCAGCCGGTGACGATGGGCTTGTCGACGGTGGCGGTGTCGGGGAGCTTGAGTTCGGCGGGGTTGGGGTCCTCTTCGCTGACGCCGATGATGACGTTCTCGAACTCCTTGCCGGAATCGCGGTTGGTGGTCTTGGGGTTGACGCCGGCGTAGGCGGCGGTGGAGCCGGTGAGCTTGATGGGGTCCTCGCCACCCTGCCCGACGGGGGAGGCGACGCCGTCGGCGCCGGACCCGAAGGACACGCTGGGGGTGTTGATATCCAGGTAGCAGGTGATGCCGGACTTGGCCTTGGCGGTGACGAGGAAGTAGCCGCCGGCCTGGGACTCCGAGGTGACCGTGAAGTCCAGGTCGTTGGTGCCGCAGGACTGCCCGTAGCCGCTCTTCCCGCCGTCGCCGGAGTCGGTCTTGTCGGTGGAACCGCTGGAGGCGGAGCTCTTCGATTCGCCGGAGCCGGAGCCGGAGCCGGAGTCGCTGGTGCTGGAGCCGGAGCCGTCCGTGGCGGAGCTGCCACCGTTGCCACCGGTGTCGGGGGATTCGGTGGAGGAGGAGGTCGCGTTGGCCGCGGCGTCGACGCCTTCGGGGCCGCACGCCGTGGTGGTGGCGGCGAGGGCCGTTACGGCAACGGCGGCCAGGAAGAGGCGGGCGGAACGGGCGGTGAGACGCGAACGCATCTTGATCTCCAGCGGTTGTCGGTTGCGGTGTTTCCTGCTGACACCGATGACACTAGGGCCGAGCCGATCCTGAAATGATCCTGTAAACGTCCGGGTTCTGTCTCAGCGACCGGGCGTTGCCCGATTCTCAGGAGATCGTGACGACACGCGCCCAGGGCGGCGGGGTGTCCGGGACGTAGTCGGGGTTTTCCTCGTCCACCGCGCTCGCCGGACGGGGAAAGAGTCCGACAACGGTGCGACAGGGAGGCTGCGCGGAGGGCCAAGGCGTCTGACCGTCCGTCAGGGCGACGATCACGTCCGGGCGGGGCCGGGAGCGGAGCGCCCGGGCGAAACCGGAGCGCAGATCCCCCACCGCCGCCACTTGTAACACCCCTGTGACCCGAACTGTGGCCTCCATCACCCGTGCGGGGTCCACGCCTTGATGAGATGACCGGATGAGCAGACCAGCCCCTCTTCGCCCACGCCTCGCCGCGACCGCGCCCTTCCTGGCGGCTCTCGCCGCGTTCGCTCCAATGCTCACGGCATGCGGGACGGAGAACGCGGGCGCCGGGAACACCGTCGCGAGCGCGGCCGTACCGCCGTCCCGCACGCAGGTCGACGATTCGGGCATGGACGGCGTACGGATCACCTCGTTGACCCTTCCGTCGGCTTCCCCCTCGCCCACCCGCAGCTTCTCCGTCTCCGCCGGCAGCCTCGGCCTGGACTCGGGGGTCATGGCCGCCTACGAGATCACCAACGAGGGCACCGAGACCCTGACTTACTCGGTTGTCTTCACCTTCATGAGCGGTGACGGCGGGGCCGTGACCAACCAGAGCGCGACCGTGCGCGACGTCCGCCCCGGGAAGACCGTGCGGGGCACGGTCCGGGCCGGGGACCTGCCGCCCTCCGCGCCGCGGGTGACGGGGGCCAAGGTGCTCGACGTGACCAAGGTCCCCGCGGGCGAGGCGCCGGTCGAGCCGGGCACGTGCCCCGCCTCCGGGATCCGGGTCAGCGCCGACGAGGGCGACGCGGCCATGGGACTGCGCGTCGTGGGTCTGCACCTCGACAACTGCGGCACGCGCGACTACACCGTCGAGGGCTACCCGCTGCTGGAACTCCTGGACGACGACCGCGAGCCCGTCGACGGCATCAAGATCCTCGACGGCAGCGGCGAGATCACCACCGGCGCCGGGCCCGACGGGCAGCCCCGGCCCGTCACGCTCAGGCCGGGCGAGTCGGCGACCGCCGGCCTGGTCTGGCGCAACACCACCGAGTCCGGTACGCCGGTGAACGTGCCCTATGTGCGGGTCCGGGTGAAGGCCGGCGCTGACCCGGTGACGGTGACCCCGGGCCTCGATCTCGGAACCACCGGAAAGCTCGGGGTCAACCCGTGGGAGAAGGCGGAGCCCCGGTAGGGCCAGGCCCCGCCGCCCGACTTGAGGATGACGGCTCACTGGTACCGCGGTACCAGTGACACCGCGAGGTATCGCCCTCGGTCCCAGAGATCCGGCCCGTCCTGCTCGTAGCGTCGAATGCGCGGGTCGCGGAGGTTCGCGGCCCGCGTTCGAGGAACGAGAGGACCGAAGCCATGATCGAGGCAAGTGAGCTGACCAAGCGGTACGGGGACAAGACGGTGGTCGACCGTCTGTCCTTCACCGCGAAGCCCGGTGAGGTGACGGGCTTCCTGGGGCCGAACGGTGCGGGAAAGTCGACGACCATGCGCATGATCGTCGGCCTGGACGCCCCGAGCGCGGGCTCGGTCACCGTCAATGGGCGCGCCTACGCCCGGCATGCCGCGCCGTTGCGGGAGATCGGCACCCTGCTGGACGCCAAGTCCGTCCACCCCGGGCGGAGCGCGTTCGGCCACCTGACGGCGCTCGCGCACACGCACGGCATTCCGCGCCGGCGGGTCGACGAGGTGATCGAGCTGGCCGGGCTGAGCAGCGTGGCCCACAAGCGGGTGGGTGCCTTCTCGCTCGGTATGGGCCAGCGGCTGGGTATCGCCGCCGCCCTGCTGGGCGACCCGGCGGTGATCATGCTGGACGAGCCGGTCAACGGCCTCGACCCGGAGGGCGTGCTGTGGGTGCGCAATCTGCTGTCCGGGCTGGCCGCCGAGGGCCGGGCCGTGCTGCTGTCCTCACACCTGATGAGCGAGATGGCATTGATCGCCGACCATCTGGTGATCATCGGGCGGGGGCAGCTGCTCGCGGACACCTCGCTCACGGACTTCACGCGGCAGGCCGGGGGCGGCGGGGTGAAGGTCGTCAGCGATGACGCCATGAAGCTGCGGGATCTGCTGGCCGCACCAGGGATCACCATCAGCTCCTCCTCCGACGAGGAACTGGTGATCCATGGGTGGACGGCCCGGGACATCGGTCTGTTCGCCGCCCAGTGCGGCTTCGCGCTGCGCGAACTGACCCCGCAGTCCGTCTCGTTGGAGACGGCCTTCATGGAACTCACCCGCGACGCCGTGGAGTACCACAGTTCCCCCGTGGACGCCCCTGCGGACACCGATCGGAAGGCCGCCTGATGATCCCCGCCACGCTTACCCGTCTATTCACCGATACCCACGTATCCACCGACCGCACCGGGTGGAAGGTGACCGGTCGGCGGGTGCTGCGATCGGAATGGAGCAAGTTCTGGTCGCTGCGCTCCAGCTGGATCACGCTCGCGGTCTCGGTGGCCGTACTGATCGCGTTCGGTGTGATCGCCGCCGCCCTGTACCGCCCGACCGCCGTCGGCCCCGGCGACGCCACGGCGATTGACGCCGTGAGCCTGGCCCTGACCGGCACATCCATGGCCGGGCTGATCGTCGGCGTGCTCGGGGTGCTGATGTCGGCGGGCGAGTACGGCACCGGAATGGTCCGCTCGACGTACGCCGCGGTGCCGCGGCGCGCACTGGTCCTGGCCTCGAAGAGTGCCGTGATCGGCTCGCTGGTGCTGGTCCTCGCCACGATCGGCGCGCTGGTCGCCTTCGGACTGGGCACGGTGGGTCTGCACGGCGAGAGGATCGCGCTGGCCCTGAGCGACGACGGCGTGCTGCGAAGCCTGGCCGGTGCCGGTGTCTACCTCGCGCTGTTCGCCATGCTCGGCGTGGCCCTGGGGTCGCTGGTCCGCTCCACCTCCGGGAGCATCGCCGCCCTGGTCGGCATCGTGATGCTCCTGCCCGGTCTGGCCGCGGTGCTGCCCGGTGACCTTCAGGACTCGCTCGATCCCTACTTTCCCGGCAACGCCGGTGCGGCCGTCTACTCCCTGCACACGGCGTCGGGCTCGCTGTCGCCCGGCGCGGGTTTCGTGGTGTTCGCCGGATGGGTGGCTCTCGCCCTGGCCGCGGCGGCCATCCGGTTGAAGCGGACCGACGTCTGACCGGCACAGCGATGGATACGGTGACAATGAGGCGCATGCGCCCTGACCGCGCGGCCACCACGGAGCAGGCCCCATCGACGGCACCGCCGCCGCTCGGGTCCGAGGGCGCCTGGGGACACCCGGCCCTGGGCGGTCTGCTGCGCCTCGGCCACCGTCTGCGGGAGCTGGACCGGCGGCATCCCTGGCTGCTCGACACCGCGGTGGTGCTGTGCGTCGCCGGACTGAGCCTGCCCGACCTGCTCTCCGAAGGCGCACACGCCGAGTACGAGGAAGCCGGGGCCCGCGCGCGGCTGCCGGCCGCCGTCCCGTACATCCTGTCCGCCGCGTTCACCGTGCCGCTGTGGTGGCGCCGTCGCGCCCCGGCCACCGTGTTCTTCGTGACCGTGGTGGTATCCCTGGTGCAGGTGGCGCTGGGACTGGCACTCTCGGCCGTCATCAGTTCGCTCGTCGCCCTGTACGCCCTGGCCCGGCACGGCTCCCTCGTCCTGCTGGGCTGGGCCGGGGCGGCATTCGCCGCCGAGACTCTGCTGTGGGCTTTCGTCATGGTGTCCGCGGAACACCGGGTGAGTGCCTTGCTCTCCCCACTGGTGGCGGCGATCGCGGCGATCGCCAGCGGTCTGACGGTACGGATCCGCCGGATGTACCTGACGTCGCTGGAAGACCGTGCCAGGCGCCTGGACATCGAACGGGACCAGCGCGCCAGACTCGCTGTCGCCGCCGAACGCACCCGCGTGGCCCGCGAGATGCACGACATCGTCGGCCACAGCCTTTCGGTCATGGTCACCCTCGCCGACGGCGCCGGGACCCTGGCCGCCCGCGACAACGAGCGCGCGGCTCCGGCCCTGCGCATCCTGGCCGACACCGGCCGGCAGGCCATAGGCGAACTACGGCGCGTACTGGGCATCCTGCGCGAGGACGAGGACAAGGCGGACCGACGGCTCAGCCCGCAGCCCGGCGTCGACGACCTGGACGCGCTCCTCGCCCGGGTCCGCGCGGCGGGCCTGGCGGTGGCCTACCGCACCACGGGCGACCTCGGCGCGCTCGGCAGCGGGCTTCAGCTCGCCGTGTACCGCATCGTCCAGGAGGCCCTGACCAACACCCTCAAACACGCCGGTCCTGCCGCAGGCACGGAGGTCGCCGTGACCGCCGAGGCAGGTACGGTACGCATCCGCGTCACCGACACCGGCACACCGCCCGACGCTCCCGCTCCCGCGCCCGCGGCGCCCGCGGCAGCGGCCGACGAGCCCGGCCACGGACTGATCGGCATCCGCCAGCGCGCCGCGCTCTACGGCGGCACCGTCACCATCGGCGCGCGCGACGACCGGCCCGGCTGGCTCGTGGACGTCCGGCTCGACGCGACCACCGATCCCGCGCACGGGAGGGAGGTCGGACACGCGTCATGACCACCACCGTGCTGATCGTCGACGACCAACCCCTCCAGCGCCTCGGCTTCCGCATGCTCCTCGAAGGCACCGCCGGCGTGACCCCGGTCGGCGAGGCCGCGCACGGGGCCGAGGCCGTGCGCCTGGCGGCCGAACTACGGCCGGACGTCGTCCTCATGGACGTCCGTATGCCCGGCATGGACGGACTGGAAGCCACGCGCCGGATCGTCGCCACCGGCGGGCGCACCCGCGTCCTCATCGTGACCACCTTCGACCTGGACGAGTACGCCTACGAGGGCCTGCGGGCCGGAGCCAGCGGCTTCCTGCTCAAGAACGCCCGCCCCGAGGAACTGGTGGCGGGCATCCAGGCGGTGGCCACCGGCGACGCCGTCGTGGCCCCGAGCCTGACCCGGCGCCTGCTGGACGCGTACGCCCACCAGGTACTCGCCCCGGCCGACCCCACATCGTTCACGGACCCCCGGCTCCAGGAACTCAGCTACCGGGAACGCGAGGTCCTGATCGCGATCGGCAACGGATGGACCAACACCGAGATCGCCGAACGGCTCGTCCTGTCCGAGTCGACCGTGAAGAAACACGTCAGCCGGATCCTCGCGAAGATCGGTGCGCGTGACCGCGTCCAGGCCGTGATCCTCGCGTACGACGCCGGCCTCGTCAGGCCCAAACACTGACCGTGCCCACTCCTCGTCACCCGCAAGACGAACACTGGGAGAGCGCCCGATGCGCAAGCTTCTCGTCGCAGCCGTGATCATCGTCGCCCTGCTGGCCCTGTCGAACCACAGCAAGAACCAACGGGCGACCCTGCCCGATCTGCACGGCCTCACGCTGTCCCACGCCCAGAGCCGGGCCCGCGCCGAGGGCTTCAACCGCATCGAGTCCAGCGACGCCACCCGCGAAGACCGGGCCCAACTGCTCGCCGGCAACTGGAAGGTGTGCTCCCAGATACCGGAGCCCGGAGTCCATCCCGTGACCACCCCGGTCGAGGTGACCGTGGTCAGGACCGGCGAACAGTGCCCGCGCACCTGATCGCCGGAGAGGACAGCCTCCGGTGTCGTCGGACCGGTGGTACCCATAACCGAAACCGCGGGTGATCGTTTCCCTCGGCATGAGCCTTCGCTCCACGCTCGCGGTCGCCGCCACCGCCGTCGTTGCCCTCAGCACCCTTACCGGCGTTGCCACCACCTCCGCGTCGGCCTCAACGCCAAGGACTTGTGGCCGGCGACCGAATCCGTTCATCCACATTTGATGCCAATTCCGATCCTCGCCCTCTGCTGAGAACCGGGGATCGGAAACCCCATTCATCCGCGCGGGGCAATCCCGCCGCGGCTTTTCCGGAGGACACCGATGGCCACCCCCGCCCTGGACCACTCCACGACCAGCTACTCCCTCCCGCACGCCTACTGGATGGCACAGGCCGCCGGCCTGGCCTCGCTCGACCCGGCCGGCATCGAGGCCCAGGCGGCCGCGTGGGGTTTCGGTGAGGTGCGGCACTTCGAGTCGGCACACCGGATGCCGTTCCCGATCGAGGACACCCAGGCCTACGTCATGGCCGGCGACCGCATGATCGTCACCGGCTTCCGGGGCACCGAGGTCGCGAAGATCTATGACTGGCTGACCGACATCGACGCACCGCCCGTCCCCGGACCCGCGAAGAAGGGCTTCGTCCACCACGGCTTCCACCAGGCCCTCCAGTCCGTCTACCCCCAGATCCGCGACACCATCCAGGAACTGCGCACCAACGGGCAGAGCATCTGGTTCACCGGCCACAGCCTCGGCGGAGCCCTGGCGATGCTGGCCGGCACCCGCTGGTACTTCGAGGAGCCGCGGCTGCTGCCCGACGGCGTCTACACCTTCGGCCAGCCCCGCACCTGCGAACGGCTGCTCGCCGGCGCGCACAACACGGCGTTCAGGAACCGCTGCTACCGCTTCGTCAACAACAACGACATCGTTCCCCACCTTCCGCCCGAGCCCGCCTACACGCACGTCGAAGCACTCCGCTACTTCGACGCCGACGGCGGACTCCACAAGGCGATGCCGCTGATGGCCAGGCTTCAGGACCGGGCCAAGGGACTGCGCGCCGAACTCTTCGCCCCCGAGACCGACGTCATCAAGGATCACCACCTGTCGAACTACCTGGCCGCGTTCGAGAAGAACCTCGCCAAGACCGGCTGAGCACCCGACTGCCGTCCGGGCGGCTTTCGGCAGTGGCCGGGTTCCGCTGTTCATATCCGTCTACTGGTACCGGCGGCCCGGGTCGGTATTCGGTGCGGGCGAGCCTCACTCACCGCACGGGCAAGCCGAAGGAGTACCCCTGCTCCCTCAGCCAGGGCAGCACCTCGCGCAGAGCGGCCAGGGTCTGGGAGCGGTCCCCTCCCGCGTCGTGGAAGAGGACGGTCGGCCCGTCGGAGATCTCCCTCTTGACGGTGGCGACCATGGTGTCCACGCCGGGACGCTCGAAGTCTTTGGAGTCGACGTTCCAGCCCAGCGGG
This sequence comes from Streptomyces sp. NPDC056835, assembly GCF_042789485.1. NCBI lineage: Bacteria > Bacillati > Actinomycetota > Actinomycetes > Kitasatosporales > Streptomycetaceae > Streptomyces > Streptomyces sp. NPDC056835. Next base: position 221,777 of record NZ_JBHUBB010000007.1, on the reverse strand, counting down.
CGCATCCCCCGGGACGCGGCGAGCTGCCTGCTGTACGGGGTGAACGCACCGCCCGGGGCCCGGTAGTACTCCGGCCGGACGCCTCCGGACGCCTTGGTGATCATGCGTTCGGCGTCCAGGATCTGCTGGGACTGGTAGGCCTCGGACTTGGTGTCCATGGCGGTGTCGTGCGAGACCGTGTGGTTGCACAGCCGATGCCCGGCCGCCACGACCGCCTTGACCAGGTCCGGGTACGCCTCGGCCTGTGTGCCCACCATGCAGAACGTGGCCTTCACACTGTTGTCCTCCAGCAGTTGCAGCACCTGCGGCGTCCAGACCGGGTCCGGTCCGTCGTCGATGGTGATGTTGACGCCCCGGGGTCCGCGGTCCGAGGCGTGCGCGATGTCCGCCGCCACCTTGGCCACTGTCCGGTCCTGGGGCCGGGCGTCCGGCGCCGAGACACCCGCCTGCGGCTGCCGGTCTCCGCCGGAGTGGGCTTGCGCGGTCCACACCGAGGTGGCAGCGGCCGCCACTGTCACCCCGAGCGCCGCCGCGAGAAGCCGGCCGTGCCATCCCCTTCCCTTACGCCTTGCCATGTCCGCCCGCCCCTTCGCTGTCTCCGCCGATGTCGTGCACCCATGAAGACATACGAACGCCCGTGCAAGATCCCTCTGTTACCGATCACAGACGAATCCGCAGAGGGCCGGCGACAAACGCGGGACTGCCGCGACAGACGAGGGGGCGCGCCCTGCCACTTGGCTCATCGTTGTCCGGAACCGGCGGGCGGGCCGGCCGGAACGGCCGGGCCGCCCGCCGCCGTTCAGAACAGCAGGTTGTACTTGTTGTAGCCGTCGGCCAGCCACTTGCGCGAGCCGAAGATGTCCACGTTCGCCTTGCCGGTGCCCGGGTACAGCCACAGGGTGCCGTTGGAGTCCCGCGCCATGATGTCCGCGCGGCCGTCGCCGTTGACATCGCCGGAGGCGATCAGCGCCGTGAAGTTCCAGCCGGTGCGGACGGTGACGCGGGCCGAGAACGGCGCGGTGGCGCTGCCCGTGCCCCGGTACAGGAACACCTTGTTGAGGGTGTCGCGGACCAGGAGGTCGGGCTTGCCGTCACCGCTGTAGTCGCCGCGGCCGAAGATCTTGTAGCCCTTCAGCGACCCGGTGGCGAACTTGACCCGCGCGTTGTACTCGCCGTTGCCCTTGCCCGGGTACACCCAGCCGTTGCCGTCCGTGTCGGTGGCCACCAGGTCGGGGCGGCCGTCCCCGGTGACATCACCGGGGAGGGCGTACGAGGGGTAGGCCGCCCACACCGTCGTCACGACGATGTCCTTCATCGTTCCGGTGAGCGGGTCGCCCTTCAACAGGTGCAGCCGGCCGTCGGCCTTGTCCCGGAGCAGGATGTCCCAGCCGCCGTCCCGGTCGATGTCCGTCTGCAGGGCCCAGGACAGGGACTGCCAGCCCGACCCGAAGGTCGTGGCCGGGTTGAGAGAGGTGCCCTTGCTGGTCTGGACGGACAGGTTCCCGGATGACGACCGCACCACCAGGTCCGCACGGCCGTCGTAGTTGTAGTCGGTGTCGTTGATCCGTGGCTCGGCCGCCCAGGTGTACGGCGACACCTTGGTGAACACCGAGTAGGCGCCCTTGGCCGTGCAGCCCTCGACACCCCACGAGACGATGCCGATGACCTTGCCGCCGACGATCAGCGGACCACCCGAGTCACCGCTGCAGGTGGCCTTGGTGCCCGCGTCGGAGCCGGTGGCCGGGGTGCCGGCGCAGATCATGCCGCCCTCGAAGAAGTAGTCCTTGCCCAGGATCTTCTGCATCGAGGTGTTGCAGGTGGTGTCACTGACCAGCGGCAGGGTGACCTTGCGCAGGTTCGTGGCCAACGCGTCCGACGTGCCCGAGGTGACCCCCCAGCCGTAGACGGTGGCGGTGGTGCCCGCCTTGTACAGCGCGCTGTCCTGCGTCTGGGCCAGCCGCAGCCACTGCTGCTTCAGCGGCGTGTCCAGGGTGAGCACGGCGATGTCGTTGCGCACCGTCGCGTCGTCGTACGAAGGGTGCTGCCACTGGCGCGCGACGCCGGTGAGGACGCCGTTCGACTCGGTGCTGGTCACCCCTGCGTTGACGGCGCCGTAGCTGCGCCAGTCGAGTCCGTCCACGCAGTGCGCGGCGGTGAGCACCTTGTTGGGGGCGACCAGGGTGCCCCCGCAGAAGTAGTACTCGCCGGCGGCCTCGTCGGCGTACCACAGCTGGACCATCCACGGCGCGGTGGCGATGGTGGTCCCGGTGCCGCCGATGATGAACGGCGACGGCGTGCTCGTGTCACCCGCCGTGCTCGGCTTCGTGGGCGCGGCTGCCGCCGGCTCCTCGGCCCGCTGGGCGGCGACCGCGCGGCCGGCGGAGACCACGCGCTCGCGCAGGGTGGCCTCGTCGGTGACGGTCTTGTCGGCGGTGACACGGGTAGTGCCGGCGCCCGTGAGGGCGGGGCCGTCCACCGCCTGGGCAGGGCCCGCCATGGGCAGCGCGAGAGCCAGCGCCGCACCCGACAGGCAGAAAAGGGCCGCGCGGCGTATGAAGCCGCGCTTGACAGGTATCACTCGGTGTCTCCGGATCCCCCAGGAAAGAACATCGGACTGCCCGAGGGACACACAGGCTGACGGCACTCAAGAATCGGCGGCTCGGACAACTTGGCCACCCCCCACCGCGGAGCCCCCCTCCGGCGAGGTGATGCTAGGCCCCGGCGGCGGGGCCCGGCCACCGCCCGAGGCGTACTCGGCGAAGTGTTCACCGAAAAGTTTCCTATTGCTGTGAGAAATCCGCTCCGGTCAGGCCGTTGAGCACGGCTGCCGCGCCGGTGCCTCCCATAACGGGGTGCGTTCCGAATCGCACAGCCCGGGGGCGTCCGGCACGCACGTACACACGCACGTCGCAGACGCCCCCGGGCCCGCCCTTCAGGCGGAGGACGCCACTTAGGGCTTGCTCGCCCCTGTTACCGCCGGGTCAGATCGTCGGTGTGTCATCAACGATCTCCTTGTGCGGTTCGACAATGAACCTCCAGCCATCGCTGGGCTCCAGGAACCGCACTCGGGTCGGGTAGATGTCCAAGGCGCGGCGGTCACGGTTCTGACCGCTCGCGTTCTTCCGCCCCCGGGTCGGCTCCTCGAACAGGTCGACCTTGACATCCGGTACCGCGACGACTTCCTCGCTCCAGCGCTGAACGATTCCCACGCCGAACGCGTCCCGCGCGGCGGAATAAAGCGAATCCAGGGATTCCTTGCTCCCGTCGGGCACGAAGAGGGCGAGGTTCAGGAGAACGCCGGCACTCTGCAGAACCTCGATTTCCTCCCCGGCTTTGTCGGCGACCCAGATCCCGCGCCCTTCGGCATCGTCCGGGAGGACATGGATTTCCTCACCGAAGATCGTCCTCGCGGTGAAGGACCCTCCCTCAAAATTCTTACCCGGCTCCGTAAGGAAAGCCGGGGCGTAGCAGTCGAGAGGAAGGCCATCCATCTCTGCCGAGACGAAGATGCCGTCCTGGAGGCCCAGTTGTGAAACCTCCTCGGCCGCAAGACGTCGAGCCGTAACCTTCTCGGTATTCACGCCATTCCCCTTTTTTCGCGGCGTCCTGTGAATTCAACAGGACTCTATCACGAAAACGACCGGCCAGTTCCCGTTACCCATGCCCGCGCGCTCAAGCCAGTACTGGTCAACTCTCCGAGTAATTCCTTCCGGCAGAACAGCGGACGAATCCTCTCGCATTCGCGGATAAACGCGAAAGCCCCGTTAACCGCTTCGGCGGTTTTCCGGAAACCAAGTCAGTCGTCAAGTGGAATGCGAGCCGGCTCAACACGCCCTATGCCTCCTTCTCCCGCAGTCGCCCGTCCGCCCAGTCCCCGTGGTCCGAGTCGATGCCGTCGCCGCCGTCCGTGACGCGCAGCGTCAGCCGGCGCACCCCGCTCACGTCGACGTCGAACGCGTACGCCGCGTCCGCCGGCCCCAGCACACCGCTGGCGGCCAGGACCCGGCCGTCGCCGATGACCTCGAAGACCACCGAGCCCTTGTCCGGCTTCTCCTCGTCGATGCCGGTCCAGGCCGCGAAGCGGTCGTACGCGCCGTTCAGATCGACGGTCACCTCGGACCGCGCGTGCACCCCGAGCCCCTTGTCGTACGTCGCGGCGCCGAGCCGCAGCGGGCCGCCGTCGCCCGCGCCGTTCTCGCCGTTGGACAGGTCGCGCTCGACCGGGCCCCAGCCGTTCGTCTCGGAGACGAACGGCAACGAGCTGACGTACACGGTGCCTTCGCGCGCCACGAAGACACGCACCGTGCGCTCGACCGTCAGCGGCGGCGCGCCCCGCGGGGCGTCCGGGTCCCGGTAGGCCACCGTGACCGGGATCTCCGTCGCCCCGTACACCGGGTCCGCGGGGACCGTGACCCGCCAGGACGCCGTCAGTTCGGCGCCGTCGGCCAGCTCGTCCGCCGTCGCGCCGGCGCCGTCCACCGCCCAGCCGTCGGGGGTACGGGCGCTCAGCGTCACGTCCTCGGCGGGGCCCGCCTCGTCCAGCACGAAGCTCGCCTCGACGTCGACCGTCGTCGCCGGCCGGGCGTCGGCCTTCGCGGGGGTGACGGACAACGTGCCGACCGGCACCGCGTCCACGGGCCGGTCGCAGCTCTCGCGGCCCGGCACGGCGCGGCAGAGCTGGGCGACGAAGCCCCCGTCCGCCGGCACCGGTACCTCGATCGTGTCCTGCCGGCCCAGCACCTGGCTGTGCCTGACCAGCCCGTCGGTGCCGTCCCGCACGACATCGACCCGCCACGAACCGGGTCCCAGGAACGTCAGCGGCACCCGCTCCGTACCCGCGTCGCCCGCCCTGACGGAGCCGAGGAACCACCGGTCGCCGTTCCTGCGCGCGAAGGTCGCCCCCTCTCCGGGCGCGCCCGCGACGAGCCGGCTCTCGTCCCAGACGGTCGGGACCTGTTCGAGGAACCGGGCGACCTCGGGGCGGGCCCGGTACGCCTCGACGCTGCCCGCGTAGTTCTGGAACCCGGACTCGTACACGACGGAGAGCGCCAGCTCGGCGGCCTCGGTGTTGTTGCGCTGCCCGAACTGGAAGCCCATGGGGGTGAAATCCATGGAGCCCACCACGTTGCGGGTGTAGGGCAGCGTCGCCATGTCGTCGGCCTGGACATCGCCCTGCTCGGCGCCGTGCACGCCTTCCATCGCCATGACGTGCGGCCAGGTGCGCTGGATGCCGTGCGGGAGGGTCGAGCCGTGGAAGTTGACCATCAGCTCGCGGTCGGCGGTCTCCCGAAGGATCTCGTCGTACCACTCCATGCGTTCGCGTGAGTCGGAGTCCATGAAGTCGATCTTCAGTCCGGCGGCGCCCCACCTCTTGACCTTGTCGAGCTGCTCCGTGCGCTCGGCGGCGGTGTCGAGATCGGTCCAGTGCATCCACAACAGGACGCCCACGCCGCGCCGTTCGGCGTACTCCATCAGCCGCGGCATCCAGTCGGTGGTGTTCTAGCCGTCGTCGACCAGGGAGTACTCCCAGCCGTGCGCCGCCGCGTAGTCCACGAACCGCTGCTGGGTCTCCAGGCTGCGCTGCGCCGCGCCGAAGCCGGCGAGCCAGGACCAGGCGACCGTGCCGGGGCGGATCCAGGAGGTGTCAGCGACGCGGGAGGGCGGAGCCAGGTCGTCCACGAGCGTGGACTCGGTCACGGTGGCGAGATCGCCCGCGATCACGGTCCGCCAGGGGGTCGCGAGGGGCCCGTCGGAGGGTGCGGGCACGGAGGGGTCGGCCAGCGCCACGTCATAGCGACCGCTGCCCGCCGTGTGCACGACGCGGCTCGCGGGATAGCGGCCGTCGACATCCGCCTCGGAGAGCAGGACGTGTTCGTCGCCCACCTGGAAGAGCGCGGGGTAGGCGTACTGTCCGCTCTCCGCGCCGGCTGCGGTCGTACCGTCGTACGGCTGCTCGTAGTTGACCGAGTAGTCGCTCAGCCGGGCGGGCGCGTCGCCCGGCAGCACGAAGCCGGACGCCTCGCGCAGCACGGCGCCCGAGCCGCCGCCGTCGCCGTCATCGCCGCCGCCGTCGCCGCCGCCGCCGGGGAGTACGTAGCGGTACGCGACTCCGTCGTCCGCCGCGCGCACGACCAGATCGACCCGGGCCCCGCCCTCCCCTCGCAGGGTGAAGCGCGACTCGGCCATGTCGACGGTGCGACGGCGCTCCTTGCCGACGACGGTGGTGTACCGCTCCGCGATACGACGGTCCTCACGGTCCACCAGGCGCAGCCCGCGCGTCAGGTCCGCGCCCTCGGTGACGATGCCGACGGGCGAGGGCTCCACGAGGGTGCGACTCCCGTCGCGTACGGCGAGGGTGACGGAGCCGTCGGCGGGGTCGAGCCGTACGGCGGCGGCGGGCCCGCCACGGGACACGGTCCAGGCGGAGCCGTCGGTCCGGCCCGGGACACCGGGCCGGGTGTCACTCCCGTCGCCCTGAGCCACTGCCGGGGTCCCCAGGCACAGCACCCCCGCGAGTGCGGTCACACACGCGGCACGTAATCGATGGGCTGGACTCGGTCCGCTGTTCGTCATCGCTTGTCCCTCTCACTCGGGAGCGGCGCGTCGTGGGTGCGGCCGCGGCCGCACCCACCTGGCAAACACGGGGCGCGAGTTGAGGACGACAGGGCTGAGCCTGAAGGGGCGCCCGTGCTGCGGATTGTCCGCCGGAATCCACCGGATCCGCCAGGGTCTGTCGCACAGAATCCAACAGAATCCATAACGCGCCTACGAGGCCGCGCGGATAGGCCGCGCGGCCTCTTACTCCTCTAGACCTTGTCGAGCCAGATCACGATCCCGGTCAGGTCGTTGAGCACGGCCGCGACGCCGGCCCTGATGGCCGCCGCGCAGCGCTCGGTGGTGAACGAGTCGGGGTCGTACGTCGAGGACGCGCCGAGCCCTTCGCCACGGAACGACGCGCCGGACCAGTCGACCGCCGTGACGTTGTCGGTGGGCTCGGCCAGCTCCGCTCCCACGACGAGGAACGGCTGTGACAGGTGGTTGGGGGTGACCATCGCGAGGGGGTCGATCAGGTCGTTGCCCGCGCTGACGATGAGGTCGGGGCGCATCTCCATGGCTTTGCTGATGCTGGGTATGAAGTCGTGGGAGGTGTCGGCGACGACCGTTCTGAGGTCGACGTGCTCCTCCTCGGCCCAGCCCTTGACCGCCGTCACAAGGGCCTTGGTCGGACGGTCGTCACCCGTGGTGAGCAGTACCACGCGGTAGTCCTTGGAGGGGTGGACCCCGGTCCAGGAGCCGGGCCGGGGCGTCGCGGTCGCCTCCGGAGCGAGCGAGGCGGAGGGGTCGACGAACCCCCGGCCGAGAGTGCCGATGGCGGTGGGCTCAGGATGCGGCCGTGACCAGTCGTCGCCGGAGCCGCATCCGGTGACGAGCGCGGCGGCCGCGGCCAGCGTGGCGACGGCCCGAAGCGGGGAGCGCAAGGCGATCTTCCTCCGAGTGGTGGTGGATGGTGCGCCTACATCCTCCTATCCAGGTTTCTGCCTCCTTCCTTCTCGGGTGTCGTCTTCGCACTTGTTTTTCCGCTCTTCGTCACTTGGCCGGAAAGTGTTCACCCGTGACATGCACCGTGCACTGGCAACCTGAAGGAGCCAGCCACATGTCACGACACCTCCGCCGCGCCCTCGTCGGGGTCACCGCCGCGGTGATCGCTCTCCTGAGCGTCGGTCCGTCGGCGCAGGCCCACGGATTCACCTCGACCGTGTACGCCGACGTCACTGCGGGCGACGGGGGGCATATACGGACGAAGTTGGAGCTTGAGTACGACCTCTTCGTCGTATCCGCCGCCGACTCCGAGAACGACGATCCTCTCTTCCGGACGGGAAACGCCGCGTTCGAGGACGGTGACACCGACGCACAGGCCGCGGCGCTCAACGCCCACGCGAAGTCGGCCGTCTCGTATGTCACCAAGCGATTTTCGGTCACCTCGGGCGGCGCGGCCTGCGCGCCGGTCCGGGTCGGCGACTTCACGATGGGCCCGCGGGAGGGCGTGCCGTACGCGGGCCTGCTGCTCGATTGGTCCTGTCCCGAGGGGGGCGACGACCGCGAGGTGCGCAGCACTCTGTTCCCCGACTCCGAGACCTACGTCACCGGCACCAAGACGATCGTCACCTACGAGATCGACGGCCGCTCCGGCAGCGCCGCGCTCGACGCCGGTCATCCGTCCTTCTCGATGGGGCAGTCGTGGTACGAGCGGTTCTGGGAGTTCTTCCGGCTGGGCGCCGAGCATCTGCTGAGCGGGATCGACCACATCCTGTTCCTGCTGGCGCTCATCGCCGGGTCACGGCGTCTGCGCGAAATCGTGCTCGCGGCCACCGGTTTCACCCTGGCGCACTCGGTGACGTTCATGCTCGCCGCCCTCGGTCTGGTCGATGTGCCGTCGCGGGTCGTGGAGCCCGTCATCGCGCTGTCGATCGCCGTGGTGGCCGGCTGGTACCTCTGGCGGATCCGGCGGCGCGGCGGCCATGCCGCCGACCTCGGCCTCGACGGGGCCGCCGGGCGCGGTCACTTCAGCCTGGACCGTGCGGGCTGGACGCGGCTCGTGGTCGTGTTCTGCTTCGGCCTCGTGCACGGCCTGGGCTTCGCGGGCGCGCTGGGCATCGACGAGGCGTTCTCGTGGACCCTGCTGTGGTCTCTCCTGGTGTTCAACGTCGGTATCGAAACAGTGCAGTTGGCGATCATCGCCGTTGCCTTCCCGCTGCTGACCGTGCTACGGCGCCGTGCGCCGACGGCCGGCCTCTGGGCGACCGGCGTGATCTCCGCGGGTGTGTGCGTCATGGGGCTGGTGTGGTTCACGCAACGGCTGTTCGGGGTGTGAGACCGCCGGGCACCTCGGGAAAAGTTCAACCTTCAAAGTTCAAAGTTCAGCCCGGGCGAGGGCCGCATTCGCATCCGGTTCACCAACGACCGGGAACTTATGGATCCCGAACACATCCACCAATGTGGGTAAAAGGAACGTAAAATAATGACATTCATACCTTCGACGCAGGCCTCCGGGCCTGCGCGACGCCGCCTGGCCACTGGGGCGGCGGCGGCATTCCTGGGCTTGGCCGTGGCCTTCGGCGGCGGCATGACGTCCCCCGCCGGCGCCGCTGAGCCCGCCACGCTCACCGGCGTCATCCTCGGTGTGGGCGCCAACGAGACCCAGCGCACGGTGACCTGGTACTCCTCGGCCGACACCGCGCAGAAGCTCCAGGTCGCCCCGACCGCCGAGCTCGTCAACGGCGACTTCCCGTCCGGCGCCGCCACCTTCGACGCCATCGGCGGGGCGAACATCGCCACCAGCGGCGGCTTCAACCGCCACGCCACGATCACCGGCCTGAAGGAAAACACGCGGTACTCCTACCGCGTGGGCACCGAGGGCAACTGGTCCTCGGCGTACTCCTTCAAGACGCAGGACTTCGAGGGCGAGTACGACTTCCTGTTCTACGGCGACCCGCAGATCGGCTCGTCCGGCGATCTGGCGAAGGACCAGGCCGGCTGGCAGGACACCGTGGACGTCTCCCTCGCGGCCAACCCGAACGCCGAACTCCTGGTGTCGGGCGGTGACCAGGTCGAGACCGCCAACAACGAGTCGCAGTGGAACTCCTTCCTGGCACCCGACAAGCTGCGCCAGTACCCGTGGGCCGCCACCATCGGTAACCACGACGTCGGCGGCAAGGCCTACGAGCAGCACTTCTCCACCCCGAACACGGACCGCTCGGCGCCGTACTACTCCAACGGCAACCCGGCGTCCAACACCTCCGGCGGTGACTACTGGTACATCTACAAGGATGTGCTGTTCATCGACCTCAACAGCAACAGCTACGCCACCTCCCAGGGCGGCGGCGGCGACGCGGCGCACCTCGCCTACGTGACGGACGTCATCAACAAGCACGGCGCCGAGGCCAAGTGGAAGGTGCTCACCTACCACCACGCGATCTACTCGCCGGCCGACCACGCCCAGGACTCCGACAACAAGACCCGCCGCGTCGACTTCCCGACCACCTTCTCCAAGCTCGGCGTCGACCTGGTGCTCCAGGGCCACGACCACAGCTACTCCCGCAGCTACCTGATCAAGAACGGCGAGAAGGCGAACCCGGCCGAGCAGCCCGGCGCCTCCGACGTGTACGCCGGTCCCGGCGGTGTCCTCTACGTGACGGGGAACTCCGCCTCGGGCTCGAAGTACTACGACATCACCAAGCCGGACAACAGCGGCACGAGCGGCGCCGGCAACGGTGCGGACCCGCTGAACCCGGACAGCTACTGGTACAACTCGGTCCAGAACCAGGAGCACGTCCGCACCTACGTCAAGGTCCAGGTGCGCAACGACAAGCTCGTCGTGGAGAACGTCCGCAGCGGCACCTGCGCCGCTCCGAACGCCGCGGTGGAGAGGGGCAACTGGTGCAACAACACCACTGAGGCCCAGCCGGTCGGCTCGCTCGTCGACAAGGTCACGGTGCACCCGTACCACGGCGACGGTCAGGACCTCCAGGTCAACGTGCCGAACCCGGCTCCGGGCGAGTTCGGCTGGACGATCGACGGCTACAACGGCCTGGTGGACCTCGGCACCGCCAAGGAGACCAACGGCACCCACTTCGAGGCGAACGGCAAGATCAACCCGATCGTCGTCTCGGACAGCCGCCGCTCGCTCGCTCCCTGGTCGATCTCGGCCAACGTGAGTGACTTCAAGGACGCCGGCAAGACGTTCTCCGGCTCCTACCTCGGCTGGACGCCGCGCGTGCTCGTGAACGGCGCGGGGTCCAAGGCAGGCGCGAAGGTTGCCTCCGGCTACGACGACCAGGGCAAGGGTCTGTCCCTCTCGCGCGGCCTCGGTTCCGCCGAGCAGGGCCACACCCGGGGTACGGCCAAGCTGGGCGCCGACCTGGCGCTGAAGATCCCGGACAGCGTCGACAAGGGTGGCTACCGCGCCACTCTCACGATCACCGCGCTGAGCAGCTGATCTGACCCGTTCCACTGGCGGGGCAGGCGCCTTCGGGTGATCTGCCCCGCCTCCCGTTCCAGGAGAACCCCGACATGCTCACGCCCGTAACGCGCCGGAAGACCGGCGTCATCGCCCTCGTCCGTACCGTCGCCCTCCCCCTGCTCATGGCCTTCGCGATCGCCGGCCTGTGTACCGGCCCCGCTCAGGCGGCTGACGGCGACGTCACCTGGACGGTCAGGACGGCCGCGAACGGGTACGGCGACGACCGGTCCAGCTACAGCTACACCGTCAACCCCGGTGGCCAGGTCAAGGACGCCATGGTCGTCGCCAACCGCAGCAAGTCCCCGCTGGAGCTCACGGTCTACGCCGCCGACGGCTTCACGACCGACACGGGCCAACTCGACCTGCTCACCAAGGACAAGAGGTCCACGGGCATCGGCGCCTGGGCCCGCGCGGGCCGCGACAGCGTCGTGATCAAGCCCGGTAAGTCCGCCGAAGTTCCCTTCACGGTCAGCGTTCCCGGCAACGCCACACCCGGCGACTACGTGGGCGGCATACTCACCTCCCTGAAGCAGGCCGACGAAGCCGAGGGCATCAACGTCGACCGGCGCCTCGGTATCCGGGTCAAGCTGCGGGTCAGTGGCGAGCTCAAGCCGAAGCTCGCGATCGAGGACCTGGGGGTGGACTACGCCGGCTCGTTCAACCCGTTCGCCAAGGGCGACGCCACCGTCACCTACACGATCCGCAACACGGGCAACGCCCTTCTGTCGGCCCGGCAGACGGTGTCGGTCTCGGGCCCGTTCGGATGGCTGCGGGCCGAAGCGGGCGATATCGCCCCACCGCCGGAGCTGCTTCCGGGTGAGAGCTGGAAGATGAAGGTGCCCGTTCACGGCGTCGCGCCCGGAGTCAGCCTGGCCGCGACCGCGACCCTCACGCCCCTGCACACCGACGCGTCGGGCTCCACCACCTCGCTCAAGCCGGTCGAGGCCACCGCGCACGGCTGGGCCGTCCCATGGACGCTGTTGCTGGGGATCGTCGTACTGCTCGCCGCCGTCGTCGGCGCGTTCATCCTCAACCGCCGCACCCGCGCACGCCGCAAGGTACGTGAGGACGCCCGCGTACAGAACGCCGTCGAGCAGGCGCTTCGCGACAAGGAGCAGGGCCGGCGGAGCTGACGCCGCCGACGTCGTCACCCCGTTCCTCTAAACTTGTCGGAAATCCGGACAGCGGGGGCGGGATGGGCGACTCGAAAACTCCTGAGGACATCGTGGCCGCGCAATGGGAATGCGTTCTGTCCGACGGTGCGGAGCGGATCGACCCGATCGTTCCCCGCACGGCGTACGGGCACCCCTCGTTGCGGGAACTCTTCCCCATGGTCAGCCACGGTGTTCTGTATCTGAGCCGGTGCACCGAATATCCGTGGACACGCGATGTCGGAACCGCCTACCCCCTGGTCGCCGGCGGTTACCGAGTGCGGCGCGAGTCCGACAAAACACTCATCGGGGAGGTGGACACGGCGGAGGAGGCCTACGAGTTGATTGCCGCCCATCTTCCGGAGGGTTGCGGACCGGCTGTCGACGGCACACCGGATGACCTGTGACCGCTACGTCGTCCCCGCGCGATGACGACGGATCCCGGCCCGCCCGGCACGGGTGGCCCTCGCGGCGGGGCAGAGGCATCTCCGCGCCCGCACACGCCCGTGAAAAACACGCCGGTGAGAAAACACGCCCGTGAAAAAGGCGCCCCCGGGTAAGGAGGGCGCCCTTTCTCATGGCGCGGCTGGATGAGGCCGCGTCAGAAGGTCGTCACGGGTTGTCAGGAGGCGGAGCCGGCCCGGTGGCGGCGGCCGACGAAGACCGCGACGGCGCCGAGGGCCACCGCCGCGCCGGCCGCCGCGGCGAACTGCGGGAGGGCCGAGGGGGAACCGGTGCTGGCGAGGGAGCCGGTGCCGACGGGGTCGCTGCCGGAGTTCACCGGAGTGGTGGACGTGGCGCCCTGCGCCTTGTTGTCCGGGGTTCGCGGCGTGGTCTTGCCGGGCTCGGCCTCTTCGGCCTTGTCGGGGACGCTGCCGGCGGCGAGGAGTTCGAAGTCGTACTCGGTGGAGAAGTTGCCACCACAGGACTCGTCGTCGTTGATGTAGTCACCGGAGACGAAGGCGAGGCCGTCCCCGGCCGGGGCCTTCGCGTCGACCTTCAGGCGCAGCTTCACGTCGGCGTGGGCACCGTTCTTCAGCGGACCGATGGAGCCCGTGCGGCTGCCCTTGCCCACGTTCTTCCAGGCCGGGGACGCGGTGGTCGACCACTGCAGGTGGAAGGCGTCGTCGATGACGTTGTAGCCGCTCTTGTCCGTCGCGTGGAAGTAGACGCGCGGGGAGACCTCGTCCAGCGTCTTGCCCGTGCCGTTGGTCACGCGGACTGAGAAGTCGGTCGTGGAGCCCGCGACGATCTTGGACGGCAGGCCGGTGACGACCGTCCTGAGCTCGCTCTCGAAGACGCAGTCCGGCCCCTCCTGGGCGTCGGCGAGCGCCTTGTCGGCGGCCTGCTTCACCTTGAGGGCCGCTTTCACGGCTTCCTGGACCTTGGAGTACTCCCGAACGGCGGCGACGCGGGCGTCGTCCCTGACCCGGTAGGCCGTCGCGGCCTTCTCGTCGGCGGTGGCCTTGGCGTCCGCCGCGGACAGGGCAGCGGTCTCGGCGTCGGCGACAACCTTCTCCGCGGCCTCCTTCTCCGCGTCGGTGGCGGTCTCGGGCAGCGCGGCGAGTGCCGTCTTGGCGTCGGCGAGCGCCTTGTCGGCGTTCTCCTTGGCGGTGGCGGCGTCGACCGCCTCCTTCTTGGCGGCTTTCGCGGCGACGCTGAGAGGCGCGTCATCGGCGAGGGCGGCTTCGAGGACGACCCGCGCGGCCTTCTCCGCGGCAACGGCGTCGTCGTACGCCTTCTGCGCCTTCTCTGCGGCCTTCTCAAGTTCCTCGATGGAGGGCTTGTCCTGCCCGTCCTGCTGCCGCGCCTGCGACGCGGCGGACGACTTGGCGTCGGCGAGCGCGGGAGTGACGGTGAGCAGGACGACAGGGGTGGTCACGGCGGCGACGACGGCCGTGGCAAGAATGCGGCGAATCTTCAACGGAGTCCTTCGCGGGTCCGACAAACGGGTTCGAAAAGCAGGCTCAAGCGGGTTCGAAAAGCGGGTTCGAAAAAGTGTTGAGGCAGCCGCTGCGGCAGCATCCACGCAGGGCCTTGTTGGTGATCGTATGACCGGAAACACGTTTGTCGGAAGCGCGTTAGGAAGGCGACGAGTGCCGCACGCCGCTCTCACACGGCGGGCAATTACCCCATAAGGGGATAGTTGCCTTCCCTGTCCGGGCCACTTTAGTGATCCATGTCATTTTGTGGAGGCGCGCCGGGAGCCGGCCGCTCGCCTCGACATGGTGGGGTGAGGCCGGTCAGGCGGTCGTTCCGAACGGGGTGATCTCCACCTGGCCCTCGCAGAAGCCGAAGTTCGAGCGCAACGTCAGTGTGAGGGGCGTGGTGTCGCCCGGGACCCAGAAATGGGCGCCGTACGGAGAGTCGTACAGCTTCTCGCAGCCGGGCCCCGAACTGCCGGTCCACAGGAGGGTGAAGGGAGTGGAGGCCCGGGGTGCGAGCAGGACGGTGGGGGGAGGGGTGTCCGTGTTGCGGGTGACCGTCAGCGGGCGCGGCTCGGTCGTGCTCACCGGCTTGCCGCAGGCGGATTCCGGCACGCCGTCGCCAGGGACGCACAGTCGGACCGTCTGGGAGCCGTAGACGCTCATGCCCGGCCAGCCGCGCAGGAGGCAGGTTTTGGCCGAGTGGTTGCGCAGGAGGATCTGGCCGGCGAAGTCGCCGGGGGTGCCGGACCGGGGGAGGCCGGTGCGGCCTTCGGTGACGGTCAGGTCGCGGGAGGCGCAGGCGTCGGTCCGCGCGGTCGCGGACGAGGGTGACGCCGCGGCCGCGGGGGGCCGGCCCACCGGGAGCGGTGAGGACTCCGCGGGACGCGAAGGGGTGGCGGAATCAGGTGAGTTCGGGGAACGGGACGCGCCCCGTGCGTCCGCACCCGTACTCGCGCCCGCACCCGTACTCGCGCCCGCGCCCGCGCCCGTACTCGTGCCAGTGCCTGTGGTCGCGCCCGTACTCGTACCCGTACCCGTCGCGTACGTCGCCATCGGCGACGCGAGATCTGACGGCATGTCCGGTGCGCCCCCGCACCCCGCCGTCAACAGCGCGAGACCCACTACGAGCCACGCCCCACTCCGCCATATCCCCATGCGTCGCACCATATGCGTGGGGCATGACGAACACGGGCCGCGGAATCGTGCGGACGTCCACTCTTTGCCCCGCGTTCATGGGGCTCACGGGGCGGCAGGATGACCGCGGGCGGGGAACACGAACTACCTCAGCGGTCGCAGCGCCCCTGTCTGTTCACATCACCCACACCCGCTCATACGACAAATAGCCCAGTGGGAGGAAATCTGGGGCAGTGACCTGCCTCCCCACTCCTGCCGGTGCCACGATCACGTCATGAAGCACATCACCGCGTTCGTGGCGCCTGTCGCCGCGGCGACGATGCTCCTCGTCGGCTTCGCCGCCCCTGCCCACGCGGGCCCGTACTGGAACAAGGCCGCCAAGTGCAACGCGACCGACCCCGACGGTCGGAAGATCCCCACGCGAGTGGGCAACGGCGAACTGGGCTGGAACCACTTCTCCGGTAAGCACAACATCAAGAAGTGCGCGATCGTCAACATCCCGCTCCAAGGCAACGTCGACAAGAAGAACGGCGCCGACATCCAGTACTGGGGGTGGGCCACGAACCGTGCGCACGGACGAGTAGAACTCGTCGTCAAGGCGCGCTATGCGCGCAAGACGCGGGACGGCAGATATGACGCGGGCCGTGGCCAAGTGATCGGCGTGATCACCGCGTACTGCAAAGGCATGCGGAAGTGCCCACACTGGGTGAATGAGTGAGCCGGTGAGCGAAGACGATGACGAGATCGAAGACCTTCAGGCGGAAGTGGCCGGGCTCCTGTTGGACTTCGTCTACGCACCGCTGCTGGAGGACCAGCATGTACGGGGAGTCCTGCCCGCCCCGTCGGGGGCCCCGGCCGTCCGGGTCGCCCTCGGCGACAAGGGTGAGTGCGCGCCGGCCAGGCTGACGGCGTACGAGATTCCCCTCGGCGCGGGCGAGGAACTGCGTACCTCGCACGACGTCGTCGCCCTGCTGCGAGCGGTGCACACCGGCACGCACATCTACCCCTCGAACAGGGTCACTTCCGTCATGGGGATGGATCTTTACCTGGTCGATCCGGCACAGGTGAAGGAAGCCCCGTTCACCACGGACGACTGGGCTTCCACCCTCCTGCGGTGCCTCGCCCGTCCGTCGGAGTCGGAGGAGGAACGGCCCGAGGCACGGCTGCGCGGTTTCCTGTTCAGGGAAGGGGGCCTGCTGCGCCTGTACATGGAAAGCGACGAAGTCTCCGACGTGATCGCCGCCGACGTACGACCGGGCGGTGCGCTGACCGCCCTGCTGGCCGCGCTGCCCTCACTGCTCGGCGAGGAGTGGCGGACCTCGGATGCCGTGGAGGACCCGCACTGCCGGTACCTGGTGGATCTCACCGACTGGTGACGGTCACGGCTGACGGCCGGCGGCGTCCAGCCGTGACACGTGCGTCGTCACCGTATGCGCGCGCGAGGCCCAGTCCGTAGGGCCCAGAGACCCACCTCGGGGCCCAACTGAGCCTGTGCACAGCCTCAGGAGCGGTCAGACGTGCCACTCGGAGCCGTGCGGTTCGGGGCGTGACGAAGGTGCCGCCCGTGTCGGGCCGGCCGTCGAACCGGGAGCGGCGTCCGTACGGCGAACAGCGGGCGGCCCTGAAGAGTTCGCTGGTCAACCACCAAATGAACGCTTGCCGGATCGGCCCCTGCTGAGCCCTCAAGTGGGTCCGTGGGCCCTGCGTATGGACCCTGACGCGTTCTTAGGCTGCTGTCGCTCGGGGGCGACAACGGCGTGGGGTGGGAGATCAGGTGAAGGGCGCCGGCAGGTTTCGACGTTGGTATCGGCATGGGCACGAACGTGGTTGGAGTGACCGGCGGCGGCGTGACCGGGGTCAGAGCGGGGCCGAGTACGCCGCGATGGTCGGTGTCGTCTCGCTGGTCGTGGCGGCGATCGTCGGTCTGAGCGTGCCCGCCGACGAGGCGACCGGACTGAAGAGCGCGGTGTGCCGAATACTTCACCCGCTCAGCGGCGCCGAGGCGTGCTCCACCGGCGACTACGCGGGCGACGGGAACGGCGGGAACGGGGACGGCGACGGAGGCGGGGGCGACAACGGCGGAGGCGGGGGTCCCGGCGATCCGTTCGTACCCAACGGCGACCCGTTCGAGCCCGCGCGGTGTCTGCTGTCCCAGGACCAGACCAAGGACACCGTCGTCATCCAGATCGTCTTCATCAAGATCAGCAGCTCGGAGACGGTCAAGCTCCAGCAGTGGTCCGACGGCACCGTCACCCTGGAGCGGGTGAATGACACCTCGGGCGGGGTCTCGGCAAGCGTCTCCGCGGGCATCCCGGGACTGAAGGACTGGGGTGGCAGCGCCAAGCTGAGCGGCACATTCCTGGCGGGCAGCGGCAGCGGCGGACAGTGGCTCTTCAACGGGAACAAGACCGGCGATCCCCAGGCTGATCTGGCGGCCAACCTGGAGGACGCACAGCAGTTCGCCGCGTACCTCAAGGCGAACGACGGTTGCAAATACCAGAGCGGCTACAACCCCGGGGCGGCGATGGCGGCCTGCCAAGGGGACGCGGCCGCCAAGAAACCCGATCTCGCCCCGGAGCTGGCGCCGGACGTCGACATCACCAAGACCTCCACCGAGGCATCCGGCAGTGTCAGCTTCGGCGGAAAGTTCACGGGCGGCAAGGGCGGCAAATTCTCCGGCGAGCTGGCCTCCGGCACGATGACCGAGGACGTGGTGGTCATGCGTTCTCACAACGGACCGAACGCCGGGAAGATCACCTTCATCTACACCTTCACCGTCAAGGGGTCGGCCGGCGCGTTGGGGGTCGCCACGGGCGAGAAGATGCAACAGGTCTCCGTCACCTACGACGCGGCGGCCTACGACGAGGAGGAGAAGAACGGCGACCCGCACCGCCCGGAGAAGCTGCTGATCACCACCAGCCAGGAAGCCGGGGAGGGCACCGGCGTCAAGGTCGAAGGAGGCGCCAACGCCGGCCCCCTTCCCGTCACCATCGATGTCGGTGGCGGCGGCGGAAACACCAAGTCCCGGATACACACCGAGTCGGCCGAACTCATCCTCGACAACGACACCGACAGCACCACCGTCGAGGACTGGCTGCGCGGAAACGGCGACCCCGCCAGTAACCCGCTGCCCTCCCCCTCTGACGCCGCCGAAGTACCGGACTCCGACGCCGGCCCCCTCGAACGGCTCCTCCACGACAAGGGAAAACTCAGCCGACTCGACTACAACGCCAACACCGACTGGTGGAACGCCTCCCTCGGCATCGGCTTCGGTCTCTCCGCCGGACAGCTCTCCCTCGGCTTCAAACTCTTCGGCATCGAGATCACCCACGAATCGAAGAACCAGACGATCACCGGCAACCCCACCTACGCCACCGGCCCCAAGAGCGGCGGCGCCCGCCCCTGGGTCGAATGGAAGAACTGCACCCAGACCAAACCCATCCCCACCTAAGGGCTGTCCGGTGCGTACCCTCGCCGGAGGCGGCGAGGGTGCTGAACACCGCCCCGTCCGGGGGTCAGTTGACGAACGGGACGGCGTCGGCGCGCTTCGCGTGCCAGTTGGTGGTGATGGGCTCGTCGACCAGGACGGTGCTGGGGAGCTTGAGGGTGACGGCGTTGGTCTCGTCGCCGGCGACGGCGATGATGAGCCGGCTGAATTCCTTGCCGTAGTTGGTGTTGGTGCTCTTGGGGCTGATGCCGGCGTAGGCGACGGTGGAGCCGGAGAGCTTGACGGTGTCGGAGACGGCCTGCTCGGCGGGGGATGCCTGGGTGTCGGGGACGGAGCCGAAGGCGGCGGAGGGGATGGTGCCCTCCAGGTAGCAGGTGATGCCGGGCTTGGCCTTGGCGGTAACCAGGTAGTAGCCGCCGGCCTGCGTCTCCTCGCGGAGCTTGAAGGTCAGGTCGTTGGTTCCGCAGGCCTGTCCCCAGCCGCTCTTCTGAGCCGCGGCGGTGGTGCTTCCGCCGTTGTCGGCAAGGGCGGTGGCGGAGGCGGTGGCGGAGGCGGTGAGGGCCACCGCGGCGAAGGCGGTCAGGACGAGGCGGGCGGAACGGGTGGCGAGACGCGAAAGCATCGGGATCTCCATGTCGTGGAAGACGTCGTGGAACACGTCGTGGAACCGTGTTCGTCCAGCGGATCGCTTGAACGGCCACAGCTTGTGCCGCGATCCGTCCCGCCCGCCACAACAGGCAGGCACTACGGGACGCTGGAATGCTGGAACGGGCGCTGACCAGCGGAGATGCCGACGGCCTGGGACGTGCGGCTGGGACACGGGGCCGGGACACGGGGACATCGCGAACGGGCGCCCGCGGGTCGCCGGCGGGCGGTGGGGGTTGTTTTTTTAGAGGGGGGGGCGGGGAGGGCCGCGGGGGGTCAGCGACCCCCCCCCTAATTATTTGTGGTGGCGGGGGGGGGGTAGTACCG